>CACZQX010000146.1 GCA_902783445.1 uncultured Lachnospiraceae bacterium | reverse complement strand
TGTACCAGAACAGCTTACATTCCGATACCTATCGAAGGTGTCATGACAAGAAAGGTTACAATACATTAATTCATATTTTTGCTTTATAAAGTTGAAAGTGACATTGAGTTTGTTCAGTGTCACTTTCTATTTATATTTGACTTTTCAACCCAAAATAAGTATTCTATTAAAGAACGAAAAATTCAAATCATTGTATCATTTAGGAGGAAAAAATGGTTAGATTAAGCAATACTCCTGCCTATCTTGTGGATGGCAAGGATGTAATCGAAGTTAAAGACGAAAAAGAAGTTCAGGCAAAACTCGGCTCAAGATACCTTGCACCGGAAGAAGCCTGTAAAAATACAATGGCTTACTCCATATTGGAAGCTCATAACACAAGCGGCAATATGGATAAGCTTAAAATCAGATTTGATAAATTAACATCACATGATATTACCTTTGTCGGCATCATTCAGACAGCAAGAGCATCGGGACTCGAAAAGTTCCCAATGCCTTATGTTCTTACAAACTGCCACAACTCACTTTGTGCTGTTGGCGGTACTATTAACGAGGATGATCATGTTTTTGGTCTTACATGCGCTAAAAAATACGGCGGAGTTTATGTACCACCTCATCAGGCAGTTATTCACCAGTTTGCAAGAGAAATGCTTGCAGGCGGCGGCAAGATGATTTTGGGTTCCGACTCACATACACGTTACGGCGCACTGGGTACTATGGCTATGGGCGAAGGCGGTCCGGAGCTTGTAAAACAGCTTCTTAACAAAACATATGATATTAACCGTCCACAGGTTGTGGGTATTTACTTAAGCGGCAAACCAATCCCGGGCGTTGGACCACAGGACGTTGCCCTTGCTTTGATTAAAGCAGTATTTGCTAACGGATATGTAAATAACAAAGTTCTCGAATTTGTGGGACCGGGCGTTGCTAACTTAAGTGCAGATTTCAGAATCGGCGTTGATGTAATGACAACGGAAACAACTTGTCTTTCATCAATTTGGAGAACAGATTCGGAAATAAAAGACTTTTACGATATTCACGGCAGAAGTGAAGACTATAAAGAACTTAATCCGGGCGATGTTACATACTATGACAGCATGGTATATATCGATCTTGATAAAGTTCGCCCGATGATTGCTATGCCATTCCACCCAAGCAATGCATATACAATCGAAGAAGTAAACAAAAACTTAAAGGATGTACTTGCAGATTGCGAGAAAAAGGCACTTGTAAGTTTAGACGGACAGGTTGAATACAGCCTTATGGATAAAATTGTTGACGGTAAGTTCTATGTAGAACAGGGTATTATCGCAGGTTGCGCCGGCGGTGGTTTCGAAAACATCTGTGCCGCAGCCGATATTTTGGACGGTGCAAGCATCGGTTCCGATGAGTTTACACTTAGCGTATATCCTGCAAGTATGCCGATTTATATGGAACTTGTTAAAAACGGTGCGGCTGCAAAAATCATGCAGACAGGTGCAGTGCTTAAAACAGCATTTTGCGGACCTTGCTTTGGTGCCGGCGATACTCCTTCAAACAACGGATTTTCAATTCGTCACTCAACAAGAAACTTCCCTAACCGTGAAGGTTCTAAGTTGCAAAACGGTCAGATTGCTTCCGTTGCTCTTATGGATGCTCGTTCAATTGCGGCAACAGCAGCAAACAAAGGCTTCTTAACAGCAGCAACCGATATAGATGCGAAGTATTCAAATCCTAAATATTTCTTTGATAAAACAATTTACGAAAACCGCGTATTTGACAGTCACGGAAAAGCAGATCCAAGCGTTGAAGTTAAGTTTGGTCCAAATATCAAGGATTGGCCTGCAATGAGCGCTTTACCTGAGAATATGCTTCTTAAAGTTGTTTCCGAGATTCACGATCCCGTTACAACAACAGATGAGCTTATCCCTTCAGGAGAAACATCATCATATCGTTCAAACCCTATCGGACTTGCCGAATTTGCACTTTCAAGAAAAGACCCTGCATATGTAGGTCGTGCAAAAGAAGTAAGAAAAGCACAGGAAGCCATCGAAGCAGGTACTTGTCCTTTAGAAGCGGTTCCTGAAATTAAACCTGTTATGGAAGCGGTAAATAAAGTCTTCCCTGAAGCAGGTAAAGGAAATCTTGGAATAGGAAGCACAATCTTTGCCGTTAAACCGGGTGACGGTTCTGCCAGAGAGCAGGCTGCAAGCTGCCAGAAAGTACTTGGCGGATGGGCAAACATTGCCAACGAATATGCAACAAAGAGATATCGTTCAAACCTTATTAACTGGGGTATGTTGCCATTTATTACGGATGAAGATCACGAAAAACTCTCATTTGCAAATGGCGATTACATTTTCATTCCGCAGATAAGAAAGGCCATTGAAGATAAGCTTACGGATATCAAAGCATACGTGGTTAAGGGAAGTGACCTTAAGGAAATCAACCTTAAGATGGGTGAATTAACACCGGACGAAAGAGATATTATCCTTAAAGGCTGCTTAATCAACTATTACAGAGGATAAATA
>CACZQX010000145.1 GCA_902783445.1 uncultured Lachnospiraceae bacterium | reverse complement strand
CTCCATCTCTTCCTTGGCTCGCGCTCTCATTTCGTCGATTTCGTTCATTGCCGACTCTTTTAAAAGATCAAGCTCCGCTTTGCCGTCATTTAAACCGCTGTTATAACCATCTTCATGAGCCTGTGCTATGATTTCTTCGGCTTGTGCTTTTGCCTGAGCCAAAATCTCATCCGCTTGAGCATAAGCATTATCAATGATTTTTGTAGCCTCAGCCGCATAATCAACACCCGGTACAACTTCAACTTCCTGGGCATTTATTCCCGGATTAAATCCCGCATCAGGAATCGGGGGAGCTTGACTAAAATCTTCTTCATAAAAGTCTTGCGCTTCCTCTGCTTCTTCCACCGGAGTCAATTGCTTTTGTGTAGACTCATCACCGTCCCTTTCCCAGGAATCCCAGTCATCAGCGCCATGATACTCGGCGTTTAAAAGCGCATTGGCACTTTCCTCATCAAGGACCTGATCGGCTTCTTCTTTACTTTCCGGCGCCGCTTTTACGCTTTTTTTCAGCAAGCTTCGGTTTTGAATGGCCGTTTCGACTTTTTCCCTAACCTTCTCGTTGTTATCAATTGTTACGCTGTCATTTTCAGCAAAAACCTGCATGGCCTTAATCAAATTACTAGACAATGAGCTCATCACCTCCGCCACGTGCGATAATGATTTCGCCTGTATCCTCTAACTTACGTATAATGGAAACAATCTTCTGCTGCGCTTCTTCAACATCACGCATTCTGACAGGTCCCATAAATTCCATATCTTCTTTAATCATAGCAGCAAGACGCTTCGAAATATTGTTAAAGATAACATTCTGAACTTCTTCATTGGAGCCTTTAAGAGCAATACCAAGATCGTTATTATCAACATCGCGAAGTATCCTCTGGATGGTTTTATCATCAAGAGCAAGAATATCCTCGAATACGAACATTCTTCTTCTGATTTCGTCCGTAAGTTCCGGTTCTTCGATTTCGAGACTTTCCAAAATGTGTTTTTCGGTACTGCGGTCTACCGTATTCAAGATTTCTACGATAGCATCGATACCACCGACAATTGTGTAATCCTGATTAACAAGAGAAGCAAATTTTTTCTCCAAAACTTTTTCGATTTCTTTAACCACATCAGGTGAAGTCCTGTCCATAAGAGCGATTCTCTTTGCAACATCCGCCTGTTTATCCAAAGGAAGCGACGATACAATCGTTGCCGACTGGCTTGCCGGTAAATATGAAAGAATAAGGGCTATGGTCTGAGGATGCTCGTCCTGAATAAAGTTAAGAAGCTGAGACGGGTCGGACTTTCTGATAAATTCGAAAGGACGAACCTGTAACGACGCAGTCAGCTTAGTCATAACATTTTGAGCTTTTTCTTCACCCAAAGCTTTTTGAAGAAGGTCTTTTGCATAGCCGATACCACCTTCCGCGATATATTGCTGTGCAAGACATACTTCGTAGAACTCCTTTAAAACGCTCTCCTTAACTTCCGGCGAAACACTTCTGGTGTTTGCTATTTCCAGGGTGAGCTGCTCTATTTCATCTTCTTTCAGATGTCTGAATACGGAAGCTGATTTTTCGGGTCCGAGAGCAATTAACAATATAGCTGCTTTTTGTATTCCCAGTATTTCATCATCCATGATTAATTACCCCCAATCATCGTTCAACCAGTTACGCAAAAGAAGCGCAACAGCTTCCGGCTGGTCATCAACGAATTTTTCTATAGCAATTCTGATATCGGACTTATCGTTCAAATCGATGTCCTCAACAGGTGTTTTCTCTTTTGTGCTTGCAAGAAGATCCTCAACCGAAAGTTCAGGCTCAACATCCGAAACTTCAACAGGTCTGAGACTTCTGTATACAGCAAATATAAGAAGTGCCAATATAGCAACAGCCAATATAATCGGAAGCAGGGTTCTGAAATCCGTACCGCCTTCAACCGGTCCCTGGAACATAGGTATATTGTAAGCAAGAATGCTGATTGAATTAGGATTAAATCCCGTTGCAAATGCTACGGCTTCTCTTACATCATCTCCGATTTCAATTTCTTCAGATTCGGAATTTGCCGCAACATATTCTTCCCATGTGGTTCCGTCCAAAAGTCCGGCCGCTTCTACATCTTCATAATCATAAAGAGTATATCTGTTAAGAACAATTGAAAGTGATGATTGATTGTAATCGATTGTTCCCACAGCATGGTCCGTTGTTGTAACCGTCTGGTTTACCGCATATTCATACTGTTTGAGTTCGTATGTACTCTGTGTTCCGTCGCCGTTATCTATGGTATAGGTTGTAATGTCTTCGTCGTTCGAATCGGTTCCCACTACGCCACTCGCACCGGAGTTACCTTCTTCGTTGACCTCGTAGGATTTGGTGTAAGGACCTTGTTTACGGTCACCCGTATCGTATGTGATATTTTGTGTCGATACCTTATCGAAGCTAATCTGAAGATGAGGAGCTACATTTACAAGGTCGAATTCCGTAAATATCTTTTGAACGTTATCAATAACCTGATTGTTTAAGTTGGCGGTTATCTCTTCTTGCGTGCTTGCGCTTACACCGTTTGATACGTCTTCGTTGTCTGTACCTTTGAAAATAAGATTACCTTCGCTGTCGATAATCGTGATTTTATCCGTTGTATCATTACCTACCGTTGTAGCGATAAAACGAGCCAAGGAATCACCCGCGCCGTCCGGAACATCTGATTTTAAAGTAAGAAAAACACCAACCGCTGTTTCTTTATCGGATGAAAGTACACTGTATGATGCACTCGGCTCCGTGATTTTAACGGATGCTGCTTTAACATAATCCAATCCTTCAATTATATCTCTGATGTAGCTTTGACGATATTCAAGATAGAGTCGCTCTTTGTCGGACTGAGTCTGCGAAAACCCTCCGCTAAGCAATGATTGTAAATCGGCAAGACCAACATTATCGCTCAAAACATCTCCGCCGGCTACCGCCACGGAAGCTCTTGCTCTGTCCTCTTCAAGAACCAAAATAGAAAGGGCATCATCACCAAGCTGATATGTGATCCCTTCATCATCAAGAATCTGTTCAACACCCTGAACCTGTTCACCGGTTTCGCAAACAACCAAAGTAACATATTTGTCTCTTGAAACAATGGCAATCATTATGATAAGAAAAACAACTATTATGGAAACAACAGAAGCCATAATAGCTTTTTGTTTGGTAGTATACTTACCGAAAAAATCTTTAATCCTGTCCAGAAATGCACGTAAACGTTCCTGCATTGTAATCCATCTCCCAAATACTTAATAAATAACCCAATTGGCCGTGCCATTAAATCTGAATCTGCATAATCTCGTTATATGCACTCATTAATTGATTTTTGATTGCAACGGTGTATTGCAATGAAACCGCCGCTTTTTGAAGCGCAATGGTCATTTCATGGGTACTGTTTGTTTTTCCCAAGGCAAAATCAATGGATTTTGCTTGCGCATCGTTAGCCAAGCTGTTTGTATCGTTTAAAAGCTGAAATGCCGAATCCAGAACCGCTCCGAATGCTTTTCCCTGATTTGTGCTTTCAGCTGATTTTGTTCTTCCGAATAAATCATCGTAATTAACGGATAAAAGACCGTTAACATCAAATACTTCGGCCATAATTCCCTCCTAATACAGTCTTTTAAAGTGTCGCCGGATTGCTTTCAATCACTGACGTGACAGCTTACGACTATGCGTCGGCTATTTCCAAACCTTTGCTGGCAATGGCTTTGCTTGCATTAAAAGCCGTTACGTTTGCTTCATAAGCGCGAGTTGCGTCAATCAAGTTTGTCATTTCCGTTACTATATTTACATTAGGATATGTAACGTATCCGTTTTCGTCAGCGTCCGGATGATCCGGATCGTAAACAAGGTTCATAGGTGTTGATGTATCTTGAATGATGGCATCTACCTTAACACCCGTGCCATTGTAATCTCCCATTGCACGCTCGAAGACGTTTTTGAAAACAGAGTCTCTTTTTTCTTCAAAAACAAGAGTCTGTCTGACATAGGGACCGCCGTTTGATGTACGTGTCGTCTCCGAATTTGCTATATTGTTTGCAATAACATCGGTTCTTAAACGTTCTGCCGTCATGCCCGATGCACTGATATTAAACGAATTAAAAAGACCCATAAATTACACCTCTCTTACTAACGTGTCTGCATAGCGTTTTTAAGCATTGAGAACTCTTTTGAAATGCTTTCGATAAGTCCGTTATACTTAATTTGTTCCGATGCAAGCTCAACGTTTTCTGTATCAATATCCACATTATTACCGTCAAGTCTGTAGGAAAGATTTCTGTGATCCGTGTAAACAAGCGGCTCCACACTGTCTTCCTTAAAGTTTTTTATTCTTTGTCTTAAGTTCTTTTCGTCGCCTTCGTTTAATGCTGCCGAAAGATATGTTGAAAAGGCAACATCTTTCCTTTTGAAATTAGGTGTGTCAACATTGGCAATATTGTTAGAGATAACCTCTTCTCTAAGCCAGCTGGCATCCGCAGCTTTTGTCATAATATCAACGAAATCATATGCTCCAGAAGATAACATCAAATACCCCCCTTTGTCGTAAGTAAGATAGGCACAATTTCTCAAAGTCTATTATAGATAATATACCTAAAAATATCAAGCACATTTTGTGGTTCTGTTTGGATTTTTCACAAATCAAGCACTAAATATAGTGGTTGCTCTCGTAAATTTATGTCTACCTTTTTAAATATTATGTCAGCCTTATCATCCTTAAAAACAAATAAAAACTGCCCTTTTTGCAACCTCCGGTCGCAATATAAGGACAGTTAAAATTCCGTTTATAAGTCCGACAACAATCTTTTACATAATATTTATCGGATTATAATTATTAAATTTTAGTAAATAATTGTATTTTTTAAAATACAATCTAAGCATGCATATTTCTAAGCTCTTCAAAGACTATTTCGTTAATAACCTTTATATGTGTTCCCTTCATTCCCGCGGAACGTGACTCAATAATACCGGCACTTTGGAACTTTCTCAAGGCATTAACAATAACGGAACGTGTTATTCCCACATTATCGGCAATTTTACTTGCCACCAAAACGCCTTCGTTTCCCTCGAGAGAATTAAACACATGAATTATTGCTTCTCTTTCCGAAAAACTTAAAGTGCTGATAGCCGAACGAACATCCTGAAGTTTTCTGCTTTGTTCCGCACTTTCTTCGTTAACGGATCTAAGCATTTCAAGGCCCACAACGGTTGTTCCGTATTCGCTTAAAATAATATCATCGATGTCATAAGCTTTTGAATTTTTGTAAACAAACAAGGTTCCCAGTCTTTCTCCCGCAATGGCGATTGTTGTAACCAAAGCCATATGTTTTGCGGATTTTTCGCTGAATCCCAAAGTAAGTAAATTAACGTTTTCTTTTGTGGACAAAACTCCCAAAAGTCTTTCGTTTAAATCTTTATCAATAAAGCTTCCAACCTCATATTTGGCAAGCTCTTCTATAGGCTTAACTCCCGCATACGAACCCACAGCCAGAATTTTACCCTTTTTGCTGATTACAATAATGTTTGATTCCAAAATATCACTAAGGACCTTACAAATATCATTGAACACGACTTTTTGTGAATGATTATTATGAAGCAATTTATT
>CACZQX010000144.1 GCA_902783445.1 uncultured Lachnospiraceae bacterium | reverse complement strand
GTACTTTATCATCGATGAAGCGCACCGTGGCATGCAGGGACGTGAGGCAAGCAAGGCCACCACGATCATGCAGAAGTTCATCAAGGGCAGTGATTCGGATGGCATCCCGCCCATGCCGGTTGTCATCGGCATGTCCGCTACCACGCAGAGATTCAATGCGTTGGTCGAAGGCACATCCTCTACAATTCATAAATCAATCGTGACGACTGACGAGGTGCGCGCTTCCGGACTTTTGAAGGACAGGATCGTTATCACTTATCCGGAGGAAGGCACGGTTAATAATGATATGGCAATTCTGCAGGCTGCTGCAGATGATTGGAAAGAAAAGTGGGAGCACTGGACGCAGTATTGCTTTGAACAGCACTATGCTTATGTAAATCCGATCCTGATCATTCAGGTTTTGAATGGAACCGGCGATGCTCTGACGGATACCAATCTGGACGACTGTATTGCAAAGATCGAGGAACGTACCGGCTTTAAGCTGGAAAGCGGTCAGGTGGTTCATACCTTCGGCGGCACGACGGCTACACTGACCGTCAACGGTCTTGATGTGCGCTATGAGGAGCCTTCCAATATTGCCGAGGACAGAAATATCCGAGTAGTCTTCTTCAAGGAGAATCTTTCCACAGGATGGGATTGTCCTCGTGCAGAGACCATGATGTCCTTCAAGCATGCCAATGATGCTACCTACATCGCACAGCTTCTCGGTAGAATGGTAAGAACACCGATGCAGATGCATGTTCAGGTGGACGACGTTTTGAACGACGTACATCTCTACTTGCCGTACTTCAATGAAGATACCGTAAAGGATGTTGTGGAAGCCCTGCAGAGCACGGAAGGCGGAGACATCCCGACCGATATTTATGGTGAGTCTTTATCCGGGAAGAAATTTGAAACGCTGACTGTCAGGCCGAAAAAGAAAAAGGAAGAACAGCAGACACCGGGACAGATGACTTTATTTGATGTGTTCTCTGGGCAGAACACAGGCGAACAGCAGTCTGCCGGAACAACAGAGCCAGCTGGAGATATAACTACGACAGCACAGACTCAAGCCACTGGTGGACAAGCACAGCAAGTAGAAACGACAGAACAGAGCCAGACACAGCCGAGCACAGATACAATAACTCCTGCTCAGTCTGCACTGGTCAAACCACAGCATTCTGGTTCGGAAGCGTCGTCCGAAATCGGTACTGCCGGAAGTCTGCAGACGGCTCAGGCAGAAACGCCTGAAGAGGAAGAGCTGTTTAACCGTGAAGAGGTTATGAAATTTATCAATGATGCTGGTCTGCTTTCCTACAATGTCAGAGCGCTTCGAATCAATGACTATCTGAAATCTCTGTATAGGATGGCGCATCTTCTTACGATGTCCAAATTACATCGTGAGGCAATCCGGGAGGTTCAGGATGAGATTGTTGAGATGATCCACAGCTATGTGGAAGGCCTCAAGGCGGATGGAAAATACGATGACCTTGTTCAGCAGGTCAAGCAGTTCAAGTTGGCGACTCAGATCTTTGATGCCTTTGGAGAAACCGTGGACAATTATTCGGTGCATGATATGTTCACAACGACGGATACTGATATCGAGAGACAATTCCAGATTGCCGATGTAAAGCTCGGTCGAGAAGGCATCGGCATGGCCTATGGAAATAAGTATATGGATATGTCTGATCTGACGGCATTTAAAGTTGATGTTATTCTCTTCGTAGCAGACGAAGAGTGCATGAACCGGTTGCATTCCTATGCAGAGACTCGCTTTCATGGATTGAATGATGATTATCGTAGATATATTGCAACTATAGATTCGGAGAAAATTCGTAAAGAATATGATAACATCGTATCCGATGGTGATCCTGTCAGCAAGCATAATTTCCGGTTGCCGGAAACCATACAGGTTCCTCATGAGGCAGGCGGTAAAGAATACAGAGACCATCTCTTTGTCAGTGAGGTGACCGGAACTGCAAAACTGAAATTGAATGGATGGGAAGCTGAACTCATCGAGACGGAGGAAAAGCGTCCGGACTTTGTATGCTGGATTCGCAATCCTTCCAGAGGCTCATGGGCACTCTGCATTCCATATGAAATCGATGGAGAAATCAAGCCGACCTATCCAGACTTCATCGTAGTAAGAAGAGATGACCGTGTCGGATATGTGATCGATATCCTTGAGCCTCATAATCCAGACTTTAAGGATAACCTTGGGAAAGCTAAGGGCTTTGCCGAATATGCACGCCAGAATCCGGGTGTTGGAAGGATTCAGCTCATTCGCATGAGCAAGGACGCAATTGGAAAAAATCAGTTTAAGAGGCTGGATATGTACCGGACTGCGATCCGAGATAAAGTTTCTCATGCAATCAACACTGATGAGTTGGATCATATTTTTGATACTGATGGGATTATCGAGTAGTGAACAATTCTATATATACAAAAACGGTGACGTCATTTTGACGTCACTTTTTGTGCAAATATTGGTGGATATAATAAAAGATGCCTTTTCATAGGCGATTGATACAAAGTCCCAATCCTACGTCCAAAACGCTCCTATGTCTAAGACATATTATGTGTTCAATGTTTAGCAAAATGATAAGTATGTCAATAAAAAATCAGCCGAGAATGGCCATCCGCCGAAGCGGAATTTCTCAATGCTGATTATTAACAAAGGGTAGCATGGTGTTGGAAAAATGTCAATATTAGAGTTTTAAAAGTGGGTTGGAGCCCTAATTATTGGACATGAGGTGAGTAGAATATAGCTATAGAGAGGTAAAGGAGGTTTTGAATATGAAATTTAATTATTTTAATTGTGGAAAAGATTGGCTTGGTTGTGCTATTGATGCAATTGATGAAAAAGCAACATCTATACATTTTATGCTTGGAATAGTTGATTCAGATGAGCCGGTTGTAGGTTATTTTGATATTACGCTTAAGGTGGCCCCTATGACTGCTAGGATAAAAGCAATTGATTTTCTTTGTAGTATAGATTTTTTAAATGAAGTTGAAATTATTGAACAGAAATATGACTGATTTTTTAAGGGTAATTACGTTTACATTAAAGCATATAGTATAATCTGTTAGTGCAGAAACGTCGAAAATACGGTTATTTGGGCATTTCATAAATCAAATTTTTTCCTCAATATGAAATTTAAATTTTTCTGACATAAACCATATGCGCCTCCTTGTGAATGTTTTAGTTGCGATGCCATACGACGACGCACGTAAAGGGTTCTGACAAGGGGTTTGAAAAACATCGCTTACCCCTTTTCGGGTTCCTTTTAAGTGCGTAGTATGGCAAAGCGCAACGGCATTCACGGAGCAGCTTTTATGTCAGATGCTTGGATTCATATCTTATTTGCTTTGTTAGAGTTTACTTGCATTTTGGGCAAAAGCTGCACACAAAAAAAGCTCGGAACCGAAGTTCCGAGCTAAGGGGTGGGGTAGGGGATAAAATTATCTTATCATTTAGCATGTACAAATGATAAGATAAATGATAAGATAAATGATAAGATAAACGATTATAATAATTGAAAGGTGTGATTTTAGTGAAAAAAAGGGAATCGGAAACATTGGAATTTAAGAAATCAACAGCACAATTAAAAGAAGCCGTGATATCAGTATGTGCAATGCTAAATAAACATAATAAAGCTATTGTCTATTTTGGAATCAAGGATGATGGCTCAGTGTTTGGACAAGACATAGGGAAAAAGACTACTTCTGATATTTCTCACGAGTTTAGAAATAATTTGAAGCCGATTCCTAATATTATAATTACAGTGGAAAAGATTGACGCTAAAGATGTAATTAAGGTTGAGGCAACGGGAGATGATACGCCTTATTCGGCTTATGGTCGTTATTACATACGTGTGGATGATTCGGATATATTTATGGATTCAAAACAGTTATGGAAGTATTTTGAATCCAAAAGTAAAACTTACTCTAAGTGGGAGGAAAAGCTAACCACTTATGGTATTGAGCATATAGATGAAGACCTTTTAATTCAATACATAAGAGATGCAAATGATACCGGTAGATTAAATTATGTATATAGAAATCCAATGGAGGCGCTGAACAAACTGAATCTTATAAGCGACGACGGATTTCTAAATAATGCGGGATATTATCTTTTTGGAAATGACGGGCCGGTTTTATTAAAAGAAGTCATCTACCCGACGGATGAGAGGAGCTCTTTTACGGATTTAAAGCAGTTTAAAGGGAATATACTGGAATGCATTAAAGAAGGAATGAAATATATACAAAACAATATTCACTATAATGCGGAAATCGTTGGAAGCAAGAGAGAAGAAACGCCGGAAATACCGATAGAAGCACTGAGAGAGATAATAATTAATTCTTTTGCGCATTGTCAATATCAAAAGGGCGACTATAATGAAATAACAATAACAAAGTCTAAGGTGAGGATATATAATCCGGGCGGCATTTTGAATGATACAAAGCCAATTGAATTTGCAACCGGAAAAGTTGGAAGCAAAATTCGTAATCCATTGATTGCAACTGTTTTATTTAAGAATGGAATGATAGATGCTTTTGGAACCGGATTTGATAGGACATTTCGCTTGTGCGCAGATAAATCGGTAGAGTACGAGTACCAAAATGATGAATATGGCTTCACATTCATATTTAAGAGAAAAAAAGATGAAAAGATAAATGATAAGAAAAA
This sequence comes from uncultured Lachnospiraceae bacterium, assembly GCA_902783445.1. Classification (GTDB taxonomy): domain Bacteria; phylum Bacillota; class Clostridia; order Lachnospirales; family Lachnospiraceae; genus RUG12871. Next base: position 1,399 of record CACZQX010000144.1, on the reverse strand, counting down.
TGATAAGATAAAAAATGTATTACCAAAAAAATCTGGAACAATAGATACAAGTATTATTGAGTTAATACAGATGAATGCTTATATTACAATCCCTGAAATGGTTGAAGAAATAGGAAAATCAAGTTCAACAATTCACAGACATATTGATAGTCTTGTTGCAGAGGGAAAACTTGAGCGAGTTGGCTCTAGAAAGAATGGATATTGGAAAGTTAAATAGCAACGGTGTGTGGTTATGAAAGTAAGCGCTATGAAGCGCTTACAATATTACACCTCATGTTTGTCGGCATACTTATTGCTCGAATATGGCTAAATCCGGCATGAATCCTAAAACACTTCAATACTTAATGGGTCATTCCAGTATTAGCGTGACGCTTGACATTTATACGCATACCGGACTTGAAGAGGCAAAAGAGGAGATTTTAAGGCTCCAAAAAGTGACCTAAAAAACTAAAAAGTGGCTCAAAACCGCATAAATACTGAGGTTATTTTTTTCGGTTTTATACCTTTTTTTATACCTTTTGCCGGTAAAAATATGCCAAAATATACCAAATTATGCCAAGATTTTTCAATTTTCACTCTGCACAAAAAATAAAAGAAAGCCCCGAAATACGGGGAATTATAGAGGTTTAAATTATATGATAAAAGTAATGTTTGTCTGCCACGGCAATATATGCAGATCGCCGATGGCTCAGAGTTATTTTCAAAATTTGGTAAATGAAAAAGGACTTGCAGATTCATTTCAAGTTGAGTCGGCAGCAGCTCGCAGGGACGAAATCGGCAATCCGCCTCATCACGGCACGGTAGGAAAGCTTAAAGAAATGGGTGTGCCTTTGGTGCCTCATAGGGCGACTCTTCTTAAAAAAGAAGATTATGATTATTTTGACTATCTAATTGGCATGGATGATGCCAATATTGCGGATATGAAGCGCATTTGCGGTGGCGATAAGGATGGCAAAATTTTTAAGATGCTTGATTTTGCGCAGATTAAGCGAGATGTTGCAGACCCATGGTTTACCGGTGATTTTGATGCCACATGGAATGATGTAAGCCTTGGCTGCAATGCTTTGTTGGAGCTTATTTTGAAAAACAAATAGAGCGAGGTGTATAATGCCAAAGTTAAAAGCCGTAACAGATATACAAAAAGGACTTATGTCTTTGCAAGACGAGGACTATAAGGCTTTTCATTCAAAACTTATGCCGACCGTAAATTCCGATAAGATAATCGGAGTGAGGTCTCCAAAGCTTAAAAAATTTGCAAAAGATTATTGCAATTCCTTTAAGGGTGATTTTTACAAAGAAAAAAATATCTCAAAATTTTTAATCAATCTTCCTCATGCTTTTTATGAGGAAGATAATTTTCATGGGCTTATTATTTCCAATATCAAAGATTTTGACACGG
>CACZQX010000143.1 GCA_902783445.1 uncultured Lachnospiraceae bacterium | reverse complement strand
GAGCATTCATCCATGAGTGCGGCTGTAGGCGCAAGCGCTGCGGGTGCAAGAACATTAACGGCCACATCCAGCTGTGGTATGGCCCTTATGTGGGAAGAACTTTATATTGCGGCTTCCAACAGACTTCCTATTGCTCTTGCCCTTGTAAACAGAACTTTATCCGGACCGATTAATATCAACTGCGATCATACTGACAGTATGGGAGCAAGGGATTCGGGCTGGATTCAAATATATTCCGAAAGCAATCAGGAAGCTTATGACAATTTTGTTCAAGCTTACAGAATTGCCGAGCATCCCGATGTTCGCCTTCCTATTATGATTTGCCAGGATGGTTTTATTACAAGCCATGGCGTGGAAAACATTTCTCTTTTGGAAGACGACTTGGTTAAAAACTTTGTGGGCGAATACAATCCGGAAGAATACCTTTTAAATGCGGGAAATCCTATGGCTCTCGGTACATATTCCGTTACCAATTACTGCATGGAAGCAAACAAGCTTCAAGAAATCGCAATGGAAAACGCAAAACAGGTTATATTGGATGTCGCAAAAGAATTTGAACAAATAAGCGGCAGAAAATATGCCTTCTTCGAAGAATACAAGCTCGAGGATGCCGACTATGCAATGGTTATCATCAACTCCGCTGCCGGCACCGCAAAAGATGCCATTGATGTCTTAAGAGAAAGCGGCAAAAAGGTCGGACTTCTTAAAATAAGAGTATTCAGACCTTTTCCTGAAGATGAAATCGCCAAGGCTTTGGCTCATGTAAAAGGTCTTGCGATTATGGACAGAGCCGACAGCTACAGAGGCGGCGGCGGTCCTTTGGGCGTAGAGGTTCGAAGTGCGCTTTTCAAAAACAAAGTTATGTTGGACAGCGTAAACTTTATCTACGGTCTTGGCGGACGTGATTTTACAACGGGAGACGTTGCGGATATTTTCGAAACTCTGGAAGACATTGTTGAACGCGGTGCAAAGCCCGTTGATTACAAATACATTGGATTAAGGGAGGCGTAAAATATGAGCGAATCATTAGCACTTAAAGATATAATGAATAAGCCCGATCGTCTTGCCCCGGGTCACAGAATGTGTGCGGGTTGCGGAGCCACAATAGGCGTTCGTGCCGTACTTCGCGGACTTCATGAAGGAGACCATGCCGTTATCGGCAATGCAACAAGTTGCCTTGAGGTATCCTCATTTATTTATCCTTACACAGCTTGGGAAGACAGCTACATACACAATGCCTTTGAAAATGCCGGCGCCACTCTTTCGGGTGTCGAAACGGCATACAAGATATTAAAGAAAAAAGGTAAAGTCAAAGAAAATTATAAATTTATCACTTTCGGCGGTGACGGCGGTACATACGATATAGGATTCCAGTCCCTTTCGGGAGCAATGGAACGCGGACATGACATGGTTTATGTTTGCTACGATAACGGCGCTTACATGAATACGGGTATTCAGCGTTCATCCGCGACCCCTATGTATGCGGATACAACCACAACACCTGCCGGTAAGGTTTCAAACGGTAAGCCTCAATACAGAAAAGATTTGGCATCCATTATTGCCGAACATCATGTGGCTTATGTCGGTCAAACAACCTTTACAAAAGATTTTAAGGATATTCACAGAAAATCCGAAGCAGCTATATATGCGGAAGGCCCGGCATTTCTAAACGTTATGACTCCTTGTCCGAGAGGCTGGAGATATGAAACATCCGAAATAATGGAAATATGCCGTCTTGCGGTTGAAACATGCTATTGGCCGCTTTTCGAATACGATCACGGCAAGTGGATTTTAAATTATGAACCAAAAAACAAACTTCCTATAGAAGACTTCTTAAAACCACAAGGTAGATTTAAACATTTGTTTAAAGCGGGAAACGAGCATTTAATCGAAAGTTTCCAAGAAGAAGTAGACAGAAGATGGGAAGAACTTCTTAAGAAATGCAATTGACATTCTCTAACAATAACTTTTTAAACGCAAATTATATCGCGAACTTTCGTGATAAGGACAGAAAAAAAGCACCTCGCGGTGCTTTTTTTCTGATGTGGTTTGTTAAATGTATAATAAAAAAGGGAGGATGAAAGGCTTTTTAAAAGCCTATTCATATTATGAAAAAATTTAATCAAATAGGTTTTATTTGATTGTAGGTTTATTATAAAATCCAAAAATGAATAAGTCATGCATTTTATGTTAAAGAAATAAAAATATACTATGAACAATTTGTTAACATAAACCCCCATTTGCAATTTTGAGAAGTGTGATAAAACTGTTAAAAGCCTTGATTAAAGCCGACTTTTTGTGTAAAATGGTTTTAGTTTTCTATTTGTTAACAATGTTTTTTATCCGTTAACAAATAAAAAGATTTATAAAAATATGATACTTTGATACTGTTATTATTTTTTTGAATAATAAGCAATTAAATTTATAGGAAATAATTATGTACAACGATTTATTTACAATTGGAAAATTTACTGTTCACGGATATGGTCTTATGATCGGTATCGGCGTTATTCTCTGCTATATTATGGCAGAATTCAGAGCAAGAAGAAAAGGTCTGGATCACGAAAGAATTTTCATGCTTACAATCTTTTGTCTTATATTCGGCGCCATCGGATCGAAAGTCCTTTACATCCTTACAAATTTGAAAAACATTATTGCCGATCCTTCGGTTTTACTTAACTTTTCCGACGGCTGGGTTTTGTACGGCGGAATAATCGGCGGTATTTTCGGTGGCTGGTTATATTGCAGAATCAAGAAAATGAACTTCCTTGATTATTTTGATATTGCCATTCCTTCCGTTGCCCTTGCACAGGGATTCGGCCGTATCGGCTGTTTTCTTGCGGGTTGCTGTTATGGTAACGAAACCACATCAGCTTTCAGCGTAACATTCCACAATTCGGACTTTGCGCCAAACGGTGTACCGCTTATTCCTACTCAGCTTATGTCATCGGCATTTGACTTTTTGCTTTGCCTGCTTCTTATATTCATAGCGGCAAAATTTGTTAAACGCGGTCTTGTTTGCGGAACATACATGCTTGTTTACAGCGTTGGCAGATTCATTCTTGAATTCTTCCGCGGAGATATGGCACGCGGTCATATCGGCGTTCTTTCAACATCACAGTTTATTGCGATATTTATCTTTATCGCCGGACTTATTGTGGTATTTCTTTCGATTAAAGGAAAATTCGGAGAAAGAAACAGCGAAAAAGTTTCAAAAGAAAGTGTAGAAGCAAATGAGACAGATGGAATTTAAAATGGAAAGACCGGGACAAGTTGCCCCGGGTGATGAAGTTGAAATAAGAGAGTCGAGACTCCCTTCAAGTTGGTACTATGTAATTGAACCGGCTGTAGCCATGTCGGCAAACTATCCTACATCGGAGCGCCTGCTTTCCAAAACGGGCATTGTCTCCAAAGTGGAAGAAACCGAACGCGGCTACTTTGTAACCGTTGATTTTGATGAATAATAAAAAAAGATTCCGATTTAATAATCGGAATCTTTTTTTATTTCTTTTTAAACATCTTAACAATGTGTCTGTGGAGCATCTTCGCTGCCGGCGGCATAAGCTGTTCGTTAAGAACGCAAATACCGATTACACGGTCTTCTGCCGGCTTAAGCTTGTATGTGTC
>CACZQX010000142.1 GCA_902783445.1 uncultured Lachnospiraceae bacterium | reverse complement strand
TGTAGTGGCAATCGCAGCAGGCGTAGCGACAACAGTAGTATTTGCAAAGAAAAAATCAGCTAATGAATAATTAGCCGAAACATAAATTTTCTAAACTATACATTAACCTGTATTACTACTCAAAAACACCGACTTTTGGATAAGGGTCGGTGTTTTTTGCTTGCAAATTCGTTGTTTTTGGGTCATACTATTATTTAGTCATAATTTTTGTGCATTGAGCATAAGCACGATTGTTAGAGTTTAGGGGCTTTAAAGAAGATGAGCAGAATAATAAGCGTTGATGAAAAAATCTTAAAAAATATATTTCTTGGCATTGCAGTGGGTGCATGCTTTCTTCTTGTGATTCTTTTAGGAAAAAATGCATTGCATGCGGAAGAGTTTGATGAGGACTATTTCAGCTATATGCAAAATGTGGAAGAAGGCCAGACCATGGAGGTGGACAATTCGATTGTTTACGTGCAGGACGACCTTACCATAGAATACGGAGCAGAGCTTATTTTTAACGGCGATTGCTATTTGGAAGATGATATTTTCATCCAAAACGGAGGTATTCTCACCATAAACAACGAACTGATCAATGCGGGAAAGATTCATCTTGAAAACGGCGCAACTCTTAATATTAACGCAAATCTTGTTAATAACGGCGAAATCGAAAACTACGGAGAAATCAATATTAGCGGCTCCATGGCCAATTATTCGACTGTTTACAATTATATGAACATCAATGTGGGCGAAAGGGCCGAATTAAGCAATACCGGCGAGATTAAGGGCAATGGCACTCTTACGGTTAAAGGCGAGTTTGACAATAGCGGAAGCTATCTTGCGGGTTCGATATTTGTTGAAAACACCTTGGATAACAAAGGCAGCATTCTTCTTGAAAATGCCAATTTAAACAACGAAGGTGAGATAAACAACTATAAGGACGGAAGGATATCCCTTGTAAACGGCTGCTTTTATAACGAAAGCAATGAGTCAAAGCTTGTAAATAAAGGCAATTTCGACTCATCAAATGCTTCAAAAATCTACAATCAGGGCCTTGTGGAAATAAAAGCGGAAGGGCATTTGGTCATTGCGGATTTATATAACTACAACGAAGTTGTTAACCAAGGAACTTTCGATATTAACGGAGCTTTTGACAGCAGAAACGGAAGGCTTGTAAATTACGGCGCATTAAACAATTTGGGTTTGATGAATTTTACCTATTATTCCGATTTCGAGCAAAGCAAGGAATCGACTTACACAGGCAATATGTATGAATGCGTTTACAGCTACGGAGCAACGGCCATTTTTAACGGAAGTCTTGCGGGATATGTGGTGGTTTCACTTGCCAGCATCGCCGTATGCCTTATAGTTGTGAGGATTCGCATTGTCAAAAAAGCAAAGAAAGAAAAGAACGGGGATTAATATATTACAAATTAGTTAAATTTATGTGAAAATAATTTTTTTGCATGTCTTTCAACTTGCAAAATAGAAAAAATGATAATATAATATCATGGTATAAATGGACGGATATATTTCATTTTTTTCGCCCGAAAATATAAAAATAGTATGTCTAAGGAGTGTACAAAATGGACAACAAAGAATTCAAAAACAAGAGAATTATTACTGTAGCAACAACAGGCGCATGGCCAAAAAAGGAAAACAATCCTAACGTGCCTATGACACCTGAAGAAATCGCTGATGACGTATACGCATGCTGGAAAGCAGGCGCTGCTGTAGCTCATCTTCACATGAGAGATGACAACGGTAACGGTGTTATGGATCCTGTAAGATTCAAAAAGACAGTAGAACTCATCAAAGAACACAAAGATTGTGATATCATTCTTAACCTTACAACATCAGGTGATATCCACGCTGATGATGAAATCCGTGTTGCTCACGTTAAAGAACTTAAACCTGAAATGGCTTCATATGACTGCGGTTCTATGAACTGGTTAAACTCAGGACTTTTCCTTAACTCACCTAAATTCCTTGAGGATTGTGGTAAATTATTCCAGGAAACAAACACAAAACCTGAAATCGAAGTATTCGATCCTGGTATGATCGCAAACGCAGCTTACTACTTAAAGAAAGGTGTTCTTAAAGCACCACTTCACTTCCAGTTCTGCATGGGTTGCGCAAACGGTATCACAGGTTCAATGAAAAACCTTGTATTCATGAAAGAAACAATGGAATCACTTTGCCCTGGTTCAACATGGTCATGCTTCGGTGTTGGTCACAGCGCTATGGAAATGCTCTACGGTGCAGTTGCTATGGGTGGTAACGTACGTGTTGGTATGGAAGATAACGTTATGTACGCTAAAGGCCAGTTAGCTGAAAGCAACGTACAGTTCGTTGAAAGAGCTAAACGTGTTATTGAAGAGTTTGGTTGTACAGCAGCTACTCCTGATGAAGCTCGTCAGATGTTAGGCTTAAAATAATATAAACGGAGGTTTGACTCCATGACTTATGGTTGTTTATGGTGGTATTATGAATGCCCAAACTGTGGTCACAAGTTTAAATACGGAACTGACCAGTTCGAAGAGTTCGGTGAAGATTTCGGCAAATGCCCAAAATGCTCCACACCGGGTAAATTCGAAAAAGAGGGCGCAATAATGCCTGATGACAAACTTTACGAAGAATGTTAATTAAAACCGACACCTTTTTGGGTGTCGGTTTTTTGTATACTTTGATATAATATAAAAAATGTAATTGAGGTGTGGCTTTGAATTATAAGTATGGAAATGAGAATGCCGGCAGGGTTATCTTGCA
>CACZQX010000141.1 GCA_902783445.1 uncultured Lachnospiraceae bacterium | reverse complement strand
TTTCTTTCATGTACTTGTAGTATTGAGTAACATCATTACGATTGTCAATCACATCAAAACTCATAACTACTGCCTCACCAATAAATCATAAAACCAAAGCATTAAATATACTTTTTATTACAAATAACAACCCAAACTACATCGCTGTACAAATTGTAACACTTTAATATTTCTGTGTCAATAGTACTATTTTTTTTGACTATAGTAACAAATTGTTTTAAACGAAAAATTTATTTTAATATTTTCTATTTATTGTCTGAATATTTTAAAAAAAGTTTGATTTTCCAGACAAATAGCAAGCTCAATTTGCTTGATATTTATCAAACATTATATTATTATATTATTAATCCGAATTCGCTAAAATAACGATTTTTCAAGCGTTTTTAAAGAGAACAAAACACATTCTATAATCTAAAAGTTAATAATAAGGAAATAAATTGTAAATTTTTTGTTAATAAGCAACTTTTTTCTTATGTTTTAATCACTCGGGAGGCAAATTATGAAACATTTAATCAGTCCTTTGGACTTGTCTGTTGATGAGCTTGACAAGGTTTTGGATTTGGCCAATGATATTGAGAAAAATCCTGACAAGTACCGTGAAGCTTGCAAATATAAAAAACTGGCTACTCTTTTTTACGAGCCGAGTACCAGAACAAGGCTCAGTTTTGAAACGGCCATGTTAAATCTTGGCGGTAATGTTATCGGCTTTTCGGAAGCCTCATCATCATCGGCCGCTAAAGGCGAAAGTGTTTCCGATACAATTCGTGTAATTTCTTGCTATGCGGACATTTGTGCCATGAGACATCCAAAAGAAGGTGCACCTTATGTTGCATCCACAAAATCTTCAATTCCAATTATCAATGCCGGCGACGGCGGACATCAGCATCCTACCCAGACTCTTACGGACTTGCTTACAATCAGATCTTTAAAAGGTCATCTGGGTAATTTAACAATCGGTTTGTGCGGTGACTTGAAATTCGGTCGTACCGTTCACTCACTTATAGAATCCCTTGTTAGATATGAAAATGTTTCCTTCGTACTCATTTCACCAAAAGAACTTCGAGTACCTGATTATATTCGTGAAAATGTTTTAAAAGCAAACAATATCCCGTTTAAAGAAGTGGAAAAACTCGAAGATGTGATTTCGGACCTTGAAATCCTTTACATGACAAGAGTTCAAAGAGAACGTTTCTTCAGTGAAGAAGAATATATAAAGATGAAGGATTATTACATCTTAAACGCAGATAAAATGAAGCTTGCAAGACAAGACATGATTGTAATGCATCCCCTTCCTCGTGTAAACGAAATTTCCGTTGAAGTGGACGACGACCCGAGAGCCGTATACTTTAAGCAGGCTCAATACGGTGTATATGTAAGAATGGCCTTAATTCTTACCCTCTTAAACATAAATGTAAAATAGCAATCGCAAATCACAATTATCGAAAGGATTAAATTCAAATGTTAAATGTCGGAAGTTTAAAAAACGGTATTGTTTTAGATCATATAAAAGCGGGAAAAGCCATGGAGATATACAAATATCTCGAACTTGACAAGCTTGACTGCCAGGTTGCCATTATTAAAAATGCATCCAGCAACAAACTCGGAAAAAAGGACATTATAAAAATCGATGCTCCGATTGATGTAGTGGATTTGGACATTCTCGGTTTTATCGATGATAATATTACAATCAGTATCATCGAAAACGAAAATGTGGTAGAAAAAAAGAAGCTTACGCTTCCTTTAACCATAAAAAATGTATTGCGTTGCAAGAATCCGCGTTGTATCACATCCATAGAGCAAGAGCTTCCTCATGTTTTTGTTTTGTCAGATAAAGAAAGCAAAACCTACAGATGCAGATATTGCGATGAAAAATTAATTTGAGTTCGGCGATAAGCCGGGTTATGTCGTGAACGATCATCTATCTAGACCTTGAGTTACCTCAAGGTTCAAGCGACTTACCCGAAGACCGGCGGGCCACCGTAAGTCTTCTGTTAGTCTTGCTTCGGATGGGGTTTACATCTGCCCCGCATGTTACCATACGGGCGGTGGTCTCTTACACCGCCATTCCACCCTTACGGTAGTAAACTACCGCGGTATCTTTCTGTTGCACTAGCCTTGGAGTCGCCTCCACCGGACGTTATCCGGCATCCTGCCCTATGAAGCCCGGACTTTCCTCACCTGCAAAAAGCAGCCGCGATCGTTTACCGAACTCAAAAAATCTTTATAAATAATAAACTTCTTTTTTATTTTAGTCAATAATAAGCTCTAAATATCAAAGCAACCATCACCGATAAATTCCCTTACAATCGAATTATCCGGAATATATCTGGAATCAAGCGGCAAAAAGTAATCCAAGAATTTCAAAAGTCTTTTTGCTTCGTCGTATTCGGGACTACCCATAGGCACCTTAAACAAAAGCGGTTCAACACATTGTTTGAGAGCACTGATTTCATAAATCATCGCGGAATTGATAACCACATCCGCCTGCTCCTGATATGGAAAGATATGTTTTTCTTCACCCGCTCTGACCGCTTTCCATCTGCCAATGGTACCTTGCGCATCGATGCCTCTGGTTCTGGCATCTCTTGCGATTCTTCTGAGCAAACGTCCGTCAGTTGTGGCAATTCTGTTGTGTTCATCAACATTAAGCTGAGTAAGAGCACTTATATAAATCTTAAATTTCTTATCAATCGGAAGGGAATAAGTAAGTTCATCATTAAGGCAATGAATACCTTCCATAACGATAATATCGTTCTCGCCGCTAAGCTGAATATAGTTGTTATTAAATTCTCGTTTCCCCAAAACGAAATTGAATGTCGGTATTTCAACACGTTTTCCGGCTAAAATATCCATCAAATCTTCGTTAAGTTTCTTGATGTCGATGGCTTCCAAGCACTCGTAATCGTAATTTCCTTCTTCATCAAGAGGTGTATCCTCACGATTTACAAAATAGTTATCAACACCGATAAGATGAGGCTTGTAGCCCGCAGCCTTAAGCTGGATCGTAAGCCTATGAGAGAAAGTTGTTTTGCCCGATGATGTAGGTCCGGCAATCATTATAATCTTTGCCGTTCTTTTTGAAGCAAATTGGTCAACGATTTCAACTACTTTGCGCTCAAAAAGTGCTTCCTGTACATACACCAAATCTACAATATCGCCTTCAACTATATGATTGTTAAGCTCGCCCACACAGCTTGCTTCCATCTTTTCGGCCCAAATCTCCGCTTCCTTCAAAGCCGCAAAAATCTTATGTTGCGGATTAAAAGGCGGAATCTTTTCAGGTGCGTCCGCTGTCGGCATTTGAAGAACGAATCCGTCCGCATATCTAAACAAATCAAAATATTTAAGCATACCGGTTCTCGGAACCATAAATCCGAAATAATAATCGGTATAATTACCCAATTTATAGATATTTGTTTTGGAAACACGGCGGAAAGAAAGGAGTTTTTCTTTGTCCGTCATATTAAAGCTTTTAAAAAGTTCTATGGCGTTTTGGGTATTAATGGATGTTTTTGTTATAGGCAAATCTTCTTCAACGATTTCCATCATACGCTTCTTGATTTTTTCAACCAAATCATCCGTAAAGGGCGTATTGTCGCTCATTCTGCAAAACAAGCCCTTGCTCAAAGAATAGCTGATATAGATTTTTTTGCCATGTTCTTTGCCGTAAACATCATTAAAGGCTTTAAGCATAACAAGCGGAACGCTTCGTCTGTATGTATCGATACCGAGCTTGTTTGCACCGGTTATAAACTCAAGTTCCGTATCCGTTTTCAAAGTCTTTGAAAGTTCTCTGAGTCTTCCGTTTGTCCTTGAAAGAACTATTTCGTGCTCATAGTTTTTTTGATATTCCTTGGCAATATCAAAAATACAAACTCCCTTATCATATTCTTTTGTAGTGCCTTCAACAGTTACTTTGATTGTTTCACCCATAATTTATACATCTCCTTAAATTTTGCCGCATGTCATCCCCAATTTGACACACAACAATAATTATTTCATAAGCTCTATTGCTTTGTTGATAGTATCAAGTTCTTTTTGAACTTTTATAACACCTTCAGGTGATTTATCCATTACATTTTTTAAAATGTTTTCGTAAGTAGATTTGGATTTTAAAAGATAAGCTTTCAAAACTTCGTTTTTCGATTCAATAAGCAGCTTTCCGTACTCCAAATAAACATCCTTTAATTCATCATCTTCCGGGCTTCCCTGCGAATCGTCGTCGGACTTGTTTTTTGCTTCAATCAAAAGATAATACTTTCCTTCATCGAAAATCATATCTTCCTTACATATTTCAAAGCCCAAATCATACAAGCAACGTCTGAGACTTGCATGATCCGAATGGGGCGAAAGCAAAAAGCTTTCAAAACTTTTTGTCTTATCCGGATCGGCTTCCAAAATGTCTTTAATCAACATTCCGCCCATTCCCGCTATCAAAACGCTTTCCACTTCGTTATTTTCTATATTTTTCAAACCGTCGGAAAGCCTGGTTTCAACAAGCTTTTCAAGATGATAGTCTTCAATGTTTTTCTTTGCTATTTCAAGAGGACCCTTTGCAACATCCGCTGCAATCGCTTTTTTAACCTTTCCCTGTAAAGCAAGATAAATGGGAACATAAGCATGGTCCGTACCTATATCCGCAAAGCTTTCTTTTGAAACATTGCTTGCCAGCCAGTTAAGTCTTGCCGACAAATCCGGAGTTTTTTTCATTAATCCAAATAATCCTTTAATTTTTTAGAACGGCTCGGATGGCGAAGTTTACGAAGAGCTTTTGCTTCAATCTGTCTGATTCTTTCACGAGTTACATTAAACTCTTTGCCCACTTCTTCCAAAGTTCTGCCACGACCGTCATCAAGACCGAAGCGAAGTCTCAAAACCTTCTGTTCTCTTTCCGTAAGAGTTGTCAAAACCTCAGAAAGCTGCTCTTTCATAAGTGCAAAAGAAGCCGCATCCGCAGGTGACGGAACATTATCATCTTGAATGAAATCTCCGAGATGTGAATCTTCCTCTTCGCCAATAGGTGTTTCCAAAGAAACGGGTTCTTGCGAAACTTTAATAATTTCGCGAACTCTCGAAACAGGAAGTTCCATTCTTTCGGCTATTTCTTCCGGAGACGGTTCACGACCAAGCTCTTGCAACAATTGTCTCGAAACTCTTATTAATTTATTGATGGTTTCAACCATATGAACCGGTATACGAATGGTCCTTGCCTGGTCCGCAATGGCTCTGGTTATGGCCTGTCTGATCCACCATGTAGCGTATGTGCTGAATTTGTAGCCTTTTCTGTAATCAAACTTTTCTACGGCTTTTATAAGGCCCAAATTGCCCTCTTGTATAAGATCCAAGAAAAGCATGCCGCGGCCCACATATTTTTTTGCGATACTTACAACGAGTCTAAGGTTCGCCTCAGCAAGACGTTTTTTTGCCTCTTCGTCACCAAGTTCCATTTTCTTTGCAAGCTCAACCTCTTCATCCGCAGACAAAAGGGGCACTTTGCCTATTTCTTTAAGATACATTCTTACCGGATCTTCGATATTAACATTTTCCATTTGGAAGATGCTGTCGATATTTTCGATATCGTCCTCGTCCTCGTCCACTTCTTCATCGTCGCTTTCGATCAAGATATCATCTTCCGATTCGTCCATCCTTAAAACATCGATGTTATATCCGTCAAGAGTATCAAGAATCTTGTCATATTTATCGGAATCAAGCGTAACACCCGAAAAATGACTGCTTATTTCCGTGTATTCGATAACATTCTTTTTCTTTTTGGCATATTCAACCAATGCTTCCAGTTTTTCCGTAAACAAAGATTCTTCCGTATCTTCGGAAACGTTTTTTACTTCTTCATCCGCATTTTCGGCAACCGCCACATCGTTTACATTAATTTCCTCGGTTGCTTCTTTTTTCTTTCTAGCCATTTAAAACCTCCCGTTAAAGATAAGAATCAGAAAATATTCTTTATTTTCTTTATTTCATCCATAGTTTGTTCAAGTTTAATAATCTCCGAAAAGTCTTTAACTTCTCCTATCTCTTTTTCCAGACTTTTCGTTTTAATACCTATTACATAGTCGGTTATGGCTTTTTGCCTAACCTCAATGTCACCATCGCCTAACGCATTTGTATTGAACATACCCGAAACAGCGGTTCTTTCTTCATCATCGCTGATGGAGTCAATAATACGTGCGGCATTAACGTTACCCTCTTTTGCCTGTTCAAAAACAATTCCCGCGATTTTTTTATAGAGATCTCCTTCGAAATCGTCTACGCTGATGTATTTTGAAACAGCCGTATAAATACTTGCATCATCAACAATCGCAGTAATAAGCAGATTTTGAAGCTCATCCATAAGGCTTAGTTTATTACGCCTTTCCCTATCCAAAACAATTCTTTCTTCTCTTTGCTGCTTTGCGATTTTTTGTTTTTGAAGCTCCGGACCGATATTGCTGAGTTTTTCTCTTATAGTTCTTTCATCCAGTCCGTATTCTTTACATGTTGCGCTTGTATAATTTTCACGCTCAACCACATCTTCAATAGTTCCCAGCCTCATGCAGACATAATTGTCGAATTCCGTTTTTTCATCCGGGTCAGAAAGATTTAAGTTGTTGCGTTTAACATCCAATACAAAGAAAAATCCGTTTCTGGCGTTTTCCATGCGCCTTTCGAAACTTTCATTTCCCTCGCCTTTAATAAATTCATCGGGATCTTTGTAAGGTTTTAAATCAATAACCCTGCTTTTGATTCCCGCATCGCGAAGAAGGTCGATAGCCTTTAATGTTGCGCTTTGTCCCGCACCGTCACTGTCATAGGATGTGTAAACAACATCAGCATATCGCTTAATGAGACTCGCCTGTTCCGGTGTGAAAGCGGTACCCAAAGATGCAACCGCATTGTCAAAACCTGCCTGGTGCAGTGAAATAACATCCATATAGCCTTCGCACAAAATAATATTTCCCCGCTTGCTCTTCTTTGCAATGTTAAGTGCAAAAAGATTGCGGCGTTTATTAAATGCCTTTGTTTCGGGAGAGTTCAAATATTTGGGTTCCCCTTTACCCATTATTCTTCCACCGAAGGCAATAACATTTCCTCTTTCGTTAAAAATCGGGAACATAACCCTGTCCCAAAAGTAATCCAAAGCGCCGGATTCTTTAATCTTAACAAGTCCGCTCTGACTGATGATATCATCCGAATAGCCTTTAGATTTTAAATATCTGTACAAATCATCTTTGTATCTATCGGAAAGACCGAGACCGAAAGAAACTATGGTCTCTTTGGTCAAACCGCGATCCGTCAAATATTTAAGCCCTCTGCTTCCCTTTTCGCTTTTTAAGATATTATAAAAATATAATCCCGCAAGCTTGTTTATCTCGAGAATTTGGTCGCGAATCCCGGATTCTTGCTTAAGCTTTTGGTTGTTTGATTCTTCCGGAAGAGACATATTGGCGCGTTTTGCCAAAAACTCGACCGCTTCGGGAAAGTTAAAATTCTCTATTTTTTGAATAAATGTAAAAACCGAGCCGCCATCATGGCAACCAAAGCAGTAATACATCTGCTTTGACGGCGTTACGTGAAATGAAGGGGTTTTTTCGCTATGGAATGGGCATAAACCCACATAGCCATTACCATTACGTTTTAACTTAACGTATGAAGAAATGACATCAACAATATCACTATTCATCCTCACTTCATCCAAAAAATCATCCGAGTAATACATCTAACAACCTTATCTTAAAAATTCCAAAAATTCGGAATAAAAAGTTCTTTATATTTTTCTACCGAATATTGATCACTCATTGCGGCTATATAGTCGCAAACAGCGTATTCCTTCGGCTCTTTTCGCGCCGCTGCACGAATGTAGGCATCCTTCGGTAAAAGCTCGTCATGCTCCATATAATAATTAAAAAGCTGCTTAACCATCTCGATAGCCTTTGTTTCTTCACCCTTTGCTATGGGGTTGCTGTAAACATTCTCAAACAAAAATTGTCTGAGCTCGTTCATTGCCATTTTTATGTCCGCGGACATTTCTATCGCATTTTTACCGGTCGAATTGATAACCACATCATGAATAAGAGTATTCAATCTCTCTTTTGTAGAATTACCCAAGGTTTTTGAAAGCTTTAAGGGTATATCCGACTCGGTTAAAATACCTGCTCTTATTGCATCATCAATATCATGATTAATGTATGCTATTTTATCTGACAGACGAACCACTTTACCTTCAAGCGTTGCAGGCATTCCGCTTGAGCGGTGATTAAGTATACCGTCTCTTACTTCTTTTGTTAAATTAAGGCCTTGACCGTCTTTTTCAAGGAGTTCCACAATCCTTATGCTGTGTTCGCAATGAGAGAAATGCAAACCATCTCTTACGCCGTCCAACGCACGCTCTCCCGCATGTCCGAAAGGCGTATGACCAAGATCGTGGCCGAGAGCGATTGCTTCGGTTAAATCCTCGTTTAAAAACAGTGCTTTTGAAATCGATCTTGCGATTTGAGATACTTCAAGTGTGTGCGTCAGCCTAGTTCTGTAGTGATCCCCGGCCGGAGCCAAAAACACTTGAGTTTTGTGTTTAAGTCTTCTGAAAGATTTGCAGTGAAGAATCCTGTCGCGATCTCTTTGAAACTCCGTACGCATGTCACAAGGTTCTTCCCATACATCCCTTGAATCGTGACAATCTTTGCTTCTGACCGCAAACTCCGATAAATACCGATCTTCACAATTTTCGATTTGTTCCCTAATACTAATCTCGTTCATTTTCTTCCCCGTTGTAATAACAAAAAACCGAAAACTTAAATTTGCCTA
Source organism: uncultured Lachnospiraceae bacterium (assembly GCA_902783445.1). GTDB lineage: Bacteria > Bacillota > Clostridia > Lachnospirales > Lachnospiraceae > RUG12871. Next base: position 2,436 of record CACZQX010000141.1, on the reverse strand, counting down.
TAATAAGGCCTACTTTACTACTATACCACAAAACTTGTGATTTTTATGTATTTTTTTTATTTTTTTGTATTTGAGATTATAAAAAATGAAATCGTTGCTATTTTTCCGTCTTATTAATATAATTATAATGGTTTAAAAATAATTATCAGGAGAAGATATTATATGTATGATGTAATTATTATAGGGGCGGGTCCCGGCGGTATTTTTACCGCTTATGAGTTAGTTTCAAAAAAACCCGATTTAAAAATAGCAATATTCGAAATGGGACATGAGCTCGAAAAGCGTCACTGTCCTATTGACGGAGATAAGATTAAATCTTGCATTCACTGTGAGCGTTGCTCAATTATGAGCGGTTTTGGCGGTGCAGGCGCTTTTTCCGACGGCAAATATAACATAACAAACGATTTCGGCGGAACATTGTATGAATATATCGGCAAAAAAACCGCCTTGGATCTTATGTATTATGTGGATAAAATCAACCTAAAATACGGTGGCGAAGGCACCAAGCTTTACTCAACCACCGGCACGGATATCAAAAGAATGTGTATCCAAAACGGACTTCATTTGCTTGATGCTTCCGTTCGTCATCTTGGCACGGATATTAACTATGTTGTTTTGGAAAATCTTTATGCTTTTCTTAAAGACAAGGTTGAATTTTACTTTGACAGCGCCGTTGACAGCGTAGAAATCATCGATGGCGGATATCGCATTATTTCCAAGGGTAAAAGCTACGACGGAAAGAAATGCGTTATTTCCGCAGGTCGAAGCGGCAGCAAATGGATGGAAAGCGTATGTAAATCCCTTGATATCGGCACAAAATCAAACCGTGTGGACCTGGGTGTGCGCGTGGAACTTCCTGCGGAAGTCTTCTCCCACCTTACGGATGAATTGTATGAAAGCAAAATCGTTTACCGCACCGAAAAATACGGAGATTTGGTTCGTACATTCTGTATGAATCCAAAGGGGGCCGTTGTTAATGAAAACACCAACGGTATCGTTACGGTTAACGGCCATTCCTACGAGGACCCGGAAAAGCAAACCGGAAACACCAACTTCGCTCTTCTTGTTACAAAGCATTTTTCCGAGCCTTTTAAAGATTCCAACGGATACGGCGAAAGTATCGCAAAACTTTCGAACATGTTGGGCGGCGGCGTTATCGTGCAACGTTTCGGCGATCTGATGACGGGACACAGAAGCAAAGAAAAAAGCATCGCGGAATCCTTTACCATACCGACGCTTAATGCTTCGGCCGGGGATTTAAGCCTGGTTCTTCCAAAGCGTATTTTGGACGGAATCATTGAAATGATTTATGCTCTGGATAAAATCGCTCCGGGAACCGCAAACGACGATACTCTTCTTTACGGCGTGGAAGTTAAATTTTACAACATGGAAGTTAAGGTCGATAAAAACCTTATGACCAAGCACGATGGCTTGTATGTAATCGGCGACGGCAGCGGAATCACTCATTCCCTATCACACGCCAGCGCCAGCGGCATATATGTGGCAAGACAGATTGTTGGATAAAACTCTGTGTAGGCCTCTGTTAGATTAAAAATACTCTCGCAAACGGCAACCACCACGTTCCTTTGCCAAATCATTTGCTTTGAGTATTTTTAATCTTCCGAAGGCATTTCAAGGTATTTTATAAATCTATTTTCTTCTAATGTCAAAGCTTATTCGATAGTTTTAAATTTCTTACTTGTTTTTTGTTGTTCAATCAGTCTTGCGTTGAAGTTTTCCACGATTTTTTCTTTCTTGTCTGCCGGATATTCATAGAAACCTTTGCCGGATTTCATTCCCAGATTACCTTCTTTAACAAGTGAACGCATTGCTTCGTTGGCTTTGGTGGAGTTATCGAGAGCCGGAAAGAAGTTGTCTTCTGCGGCCGTCCATACATCAAGTCCGCCCATATCGGCAACTTCCAACATGCCTGTTGTGGCATTTCTAAAGCATGGTCCAAACATCAAAGCTTTATCAATATCTTCCGGTGATGCTGCGCCGATTGAGTTTAAATAAAAGACTTCTCTGGCCTGGGCATGTAACAGACGATTTGCTATCATACCCGGAATGTCCTTTAGCACTTTAATCGGCACTTTTTCGCAGTTTTCATAAAGCTCATATACAATGTCAAAATCCTCTTTAGACATATTTCCAAAGTAAGACAGTTCCGCAATAGGAATCAAATGTCCCGGATTGTACCAATGGCAAATCATAGTTTTTGCTTTTCTGCTTTCGGGAAGATTTGCTATCATATCGGAAAGTTTAAGGCTTGATGTATTGCTGGCAAAGATTGTGTTTTCGCCGCAAATCATATCCAGTTTATTAAACAAATCTTGCTTAAGTTCAAGCTTTTCAGGTATTGCTTCAATGACGTAATCCGCATCTTTTGCCGCCAATTTCAGGTCGTCGAATAATGATATGTTGTTTAGAGTTATG
>CACZQX010000140.1 GCA_902783445.1 uncultured Lachnospiraceae bacterium | reverse complement strand
TGCAAACGCAAACGGCGTTAAAGAGCTTGTTATTGCAGGTATGCTTGCATCGACAAGAAATTTAATAGATGGTTCAAACTGGGTTAATACATTAAAAGACGATTCGGATATTGAAAAGACAGTTGAAAAGGGCAAAAAACAGTTTGTAGGTACAGAGGCCGGCGGCAAGAAAATCGGTGTTATCGGACTTGGTGCTATCGGTATCAGAGTTGCAAATACATGTACACGACTTGGTATGGAAGTATATGGCTACGACCCTTATATTTCGGTTTCAAATGCATGGAGCCTTACAAAATCAGTTAAACACGTAAGCAAGATTGAAGAAATCTTTGCAACTTGCGATTTTATAACACTTCATCTTCCTGCACTTGAATCAACAAAGGGCATGCTTAACAAAGAAGCATTTATGAAGATGAAAAAAGGCATGACTGTGCTTAATTTTGCAAGAGGTACTCTTGTAAATGATGATGATATGGCTTGGGCAATCGAAGAAGGTATCGTAAAAACTTACGTTACAGACTTCCCTAACGCTAAATCAATCAACATGAAAAACACAATTTGCATTCCTCATCTTGGCGCATCTACCGAAGAATCGGAAGATAACTGCGCACAGATGGCATGCAAACAGGTTAGAGACTTTATCGAAAACGGTAACATTACAAACTCGGTAAATTTCCCTAACTGCGATCTTGGTATGTGCAAAAACTTCCGTGTAACAATTCTTCACGAGAACAAACCAAACGCAATCGCAACATTTACCTCGGTTTACGGTGATGAGCATATAAACATTTCAGACCTTTTGAACAAATCGAAGGGAGACAATGCTTATACAATCATAGATTCGGATTCGAAGCCTACAGATGCCGTACTTGACAGATTAAAAGCACTTGAAGGCGTAAAGAGAGTAAGAGTTATAACAAAATAGTAATTGCCTAAAAGGCGGCACTTCATATTGAAGCGCCGCTTTTCTTATGTCGCAAATACAATATTTTGTATTTGCTCCGTATTATAACTTGCTAATTAATTACCGAATACGGAGAAAAACTGAATTCTTGCGTATGCTCCGTACAAAGAAATATTATGTTAACAAAACTTAACGGAGCAAACAAGTTTTTTGCTCGTTGCTCCGTATTGTTACAGAAAACAAAATATAATTAAACGTAGCAAAAAGGAAAAATACAATAATCTCCGTTCAAATATAAAAGAATCTACGGAGCAAAAGCAAGTTTTTTAAAATACTCCGTAGGGTGCTGAAATGACGAACATTTATGTAAACTAAAATGGCAAATGGCGGATTATTTTTTGATTATAAACCATTGGAATACTATTATAATCAAATTGTTATTTGCGATAAGGAAACGAAAGTATTATAATAGATTTGTGTGTTAAGGAAATGCGGTCGGAATCCGCAACAGCTCACTCTACTGTATTTGGATACAAAACCATAAACCACCGGTTTAAAACCCGGGAAGGATGGCGGAGGTTAAGCCATAAGTCAGGATATCTTAACATATTTAATTTTTTCGGTGAGGAGGATAAATATTTATGAAGAAAAAATTAATGTCACTTGTTGTCGTGGTGGCTGTATTGGTTACCATGCTTTCTACAACTGTATTTGCCGGCACGGGCGATACACAGGTTCGTGAAATAAGACAGGCAATGCAGAAAGCCGCAGATTGGCATGCCGGTCAAATCTTTGAAAACCTTGATGGGGGGGAATCCGAGGCGATTGTTCAAGAGGCTGCATACCATGTTTTTCTTGTTGCTAAGACAGGTTCGACATCTGAAAACGTAACAAATCTCGAAAATCTTTTCTCAAACGCTCTTAAGGATGTTGTTGCCACGCATGAAAAAGTTGTGGGACCATTTTTAAGCGAATCTATTGATTTATACAGTAACGTTATTTTAGCACTTCGTGCTATGGGCAAAGATCCTACAAATTTTGAGGGATATAACATTGTTAAGATGCTTTCCGATGCTTGCAGCACCGGAGCAGTAAGTATTTTAATACCTACAAGTCCTTACAATGTAGTAAGCGCCGCTGCTGTAACGGCATATTATAAATCATTCTCAGACAATATAAACGGTCAATATATTCAGGTAAGTAAAGAAACTATCTATAATTATGTTAAATCTTCTTTTGAAGATAATGTAGCTATAACAAATGACAATGCAACATTATTTGACGTTGATAAGACTTTGGAAGGTATTACAATGGATGAATACGGTTATCTTCATGTAACAGATGCTGCATTAAGTGCACTTAATTCATCATCTTCTGCATATGCAGGAAAATTCGGCGTACAGTGGGGAGATTATCTTTGTGTTATATCAACCATCACTGGTACAGGCTTCTACAACGGTGGATTTGGCATAGATAACGATGCTAAAATGGTTGTAGCTTTTATACATTCGCCTAATGAATCTGCTGCATATTATACAAAAGATGACGTACAGATGACTGTTGCTGACGTAAAGAACGCTTCTCTTGCAAAAATTGCAGCGGCAATAGATAAAAACGGCCTTGTTGACGGATGGGGTTATGGACCTAATGCAGATTCCACAGCTCTTTCACTTGCAGCAATGTCAGCGTATGGAAGAACAGACGAAGCAAACAAATTATATGCAGGACTTATATCTTTGCAAAATGCAGATGGTGGGTTTAAATATTCTCCAGATACTACCGAATCAGATACATATGCCACAAAGGATGCATTAGAAGGTCTTATTGCATATTACTGCATGGTTGGCAATATTGGTTCTATGTTTGATTTGACAGCTGTAGAAGCCGCTGAAAACAACCAAGTTCAAATGAATACACCTGAAAAAACCACATGGTCGGCAGGCAGCGGACAGTGGTTTACGGTAAGTTCACCATTGCCGCTTTCAGAGCTTATTGATGTTATGATTGATGGCAAATCGGTATTTGGTGATTACATAAGCACTGATGCGGACGGAGTTATGACGTTTGCAGCTATCGGCGGTGGCACAATCCGTGCCTGGGAGGGCTCAACATATGTATCTTTCAGCCCTGAGTTTATGGCTACACTTGGTACAGGTGAACATACAGTAAGAATTCAGTCAACGAGCGGTTTTGCGGAAACTACGTTTAACGTGCAGGCAGCAACACCTCAGACGGGTGACAATGCAAATATAGCAATGTATATTGCAATTGCAGGTGTAGGTGCAGCTGTTGTAACAGTAGCATTTGTTAACAAAAAACGTTCATCAGAATGTGAATAATAAACAGGTTTTAAATCATTTGATTTATAAATGAATCAAACACATGCCGTGGTGAAAACTGCGGCATGTGATGTTTTGAAATTACGGTTATTTACAGTATTAAAAATAAGCAAAATCGGCAAAGAGAATAGAAAAATCATGAAAAAAAGCTTAAAGAAAATAACATCAAAAATAGCGATAATACTTCTTGTATCATTGGTTTGCTGCTTCTTTACGGCCTGCAAGGTGGAAAGCGTTGCGGAGCATGATAAAAGAGTGGCAAAAGAAGCCGAAGAGCTTGAAAAGCAGGTTAAAGACATAACAAAAAACAATACCGATAATTCGGATAGCACTGAGGCTACAACTATAACGGGAAGCGAGTCTACTGATAATGCTCAGGCTGAAAATGCCGGAAATCAAGATGCAGGAAATACCGGAAGCTATGATAACGCAGGTTCATCCGATGATTCCGGTGCGGCATCACAAAGCGGCGGTTCGTCAGAACCTTCAAACACACCTGTGGCAGCAGTGGTTACCGTTAATGTAAAAACAAGAGATGCCGGATTTTTGGTAAACGGAGCAAGCGTTACCGTAGAAGATGACACCAGTGTGTTTAATATGATGAAACAGGCACAGACAAACGGTGTTCTTACAATAGACTACAGAACAACAGCCTACGGTAAATACATTTCGGCTATTAACGGTATTTACGAATCCGGAGCTCAGTCCGGCTGGAAATTTCAAGTAAACGGTGTGGATTCAAGCGTTGGTACATCATCGGCAAAAGTACATAACGGCGATGTTGTAACCTGGTATTATGTAAACAGTGCGACGGAAACATTGGATTACTGATAAATTATAATCCGTGTTATAACTTTTTTACTCAAACCATATTATAATAAAAAAGGTTATTATGAAAAACTATACCAATTTCTTCGGAAATTATCATCCTGTATGTCAGGCAATATATTTTATATCATTTTTCTTTTTTATGATTGCAATTAACAACCCGGCTCATCGGGTTGTTGCAACCATAATAATATTTGTATATGTAATCCTTCTGAAAGGTGTGGCATCCATCGGAAGGTCTCTTTTGTATATCATTCCTTTACTTATCATAATAAGTGTACTTAACCCCATATTCAACCATATAGGTCAGACGGTTTTGTTTTATTTAAATGATGAACCGATAAGTCTGGAAGCGGTTTTGTTCGGTTTCTTTTCTGCCGTTTTGATAGTTTCACTCGTTCAATTTTTTACTGCCTTTGGCATTTGTTTAAATGCTCACAAATTAAGATTTCTTTTAGGTCGTGCCTTGCCTGCTATATCTCTCATGATATCGATGGTTTTGCGATATGTACCGCACCTAAGACGCCGCCTAAAAGAAATTTTGGCTGTCCAGAGTACACTTGGACTGGATTCAACAAAAGGAAGGTTAAAAACCAAGCTTTCCACGGGCTCAACGGTGCTTTTGGGGCTTATGTCTCTTTCCATGGAGGAGGGAATCGACACATCCGATTCCATGAATGCAAGGGGATACTACCTTAGAGGAAAGACGCATTTTCATACATATCACTACAGAATGAGAGATTTCATCTGCATTATTGCGGTTTTTGGACTGGATATATTACTGATAATTCCTCTTTTTATGGGAGTTATGGATTATGACATATATCCGATTATGACGCCTTTTATAAAATCAAATCAGAGCTTTTTTGCTATGGTAGTTTACGCTTTTTTGGCAGCTATACCTATGCTTGCTAACATTTTGGAGGAAATCAGATGGCGATTATTGAAACGAAAGATTTGACATTTAAATATACGCTTTCAAAGAAAGATACACTAACCAACATAAATCTTGAAATAAATGAGGGAGAGCTTGTTCTTATTTGCGGTCCTTCGGGATGCGGCAAAACAACCCTTCTTAAACTGTTCAAGCGGCTCTTGAACGGGCAGGGAAAGCTAAGCGGCAGACTGGAATTTAAGGGAAAAGCCATAGAGGATGTTCCGGCAAAAGAACTTGTCAGCCGTCTGGGTTATGTATTTCAAAATCCGGATAATCAGATAGTTTGTGACAATCCGATAACCGAAATGGCTTTCGGATTGGAAAATCTCGGGATTCCAAGCGAAGAGATCAGAAGAAGGATTGCTGAAATGGCCGGATATTTCGGCCTTGTTAAGGACTTGTATAAAGACGTTAACACACTGTCGGGCGGTTGGAAACAAATTCTGAATCTTGCGTCGGTTATGGCTATGCAGCCGGACGTGCTCCTGCTTGACGAACCAACATCCATGCTTGATCCGGTTTCATGCAGCGAATTTTTTTCAATTGTAAACAAGCTGAACAAGGAATTGGGTCTGACAATTGTTATTGTTGAGCACAATCTGGAGTCTCTTTACGGTATTGCGGACAAGGTCTGCTATATGGAGGATGGATGTTTGGAAATATGCGACAGCCCGGAAAAAGTGGCAAGCTATTTAATCAAAAACAATAAGAAGATGGTTAAGGCTTTGCCGACTTCCGTACTTATTTACGATATGCTTGAAAATAGGCTAAACCGTGAATATACACAAGCACCTTTAACCGTAAGGGATGCAAGGGATTATCTGAGGGGGTTTATTAAGTCATATAAAGAAGAAAAATCAGAGGATTTTAAACCGATATCCTTTAAGCCGCCTTTGGTATCCGGTGATGTGGTTTTAAGCGCCAAAGGTCTTTATTTCAGATACGCAAAAAATGAAGATGATATATTAAAAGATGTTAATTTGACAGTCAAAAAAGGCGAATTTGTCTCCATTCACGGCGATAACGGCTGCGGAAAAACCACACTTTTAAAGGCGCTTGCAGGCATCAACAAATGCTACAGCGGAAAACTTAAGAGCAAAAAATGCGCATATCTTCCGCAAAATCAAATGCTTGTTTTTGTAAAAGACGATATTCACAAGGACATTGTTTATGTAGCCGATAAAAATAATATCGACCATAGAAAAATAGGTGATATGATTGAAAAATATGAGTTTTTCCACAACGTTCCCGACTTTTACGGAAGAAATCCTTTGGATTTAAGCTGCGGTGAACAGCAAAGACTGGCTCTGTTTAAGATGATGCTTACAAGTCCCGAGATTTTGCTTTTGGATGAACCGACAAAATCTTTGGACAGCTTTTCAAAAGAGCATTTGGCAATGATGTTAAAAGAGCTTAAAGAGCAGGGAACAAGCATTATAATGGTAAGTCATGACTTGGATTTCAGCGCGAAATACGCAAGCTCCTGTATCATGTTTTTTGACGGAACCATCATATCGCATGCAGATCCTTTGAGCTTTTTTACAACAAATCATTTTTATACAACCACGGCAAACAGAGTTTGCAGCGGTGTAATGGACGGAATAATAAACATCGATCAGTTGAAATAGACGGTTTAAAGCATTTTTTAAGAAACATAGATACAAATTAAAAAAAGTATAGATCAAAAGACGGAGAAATATTATGTCAACCATGACGCTGGTAATAGTTTTAACGGCAATTGCAATATTGTTTGTAATGCTGTTTGTATATGAAAAATCAAAACCGACGGCGCGCAATATTGTGCCTGTTGTTATTATTTGCGTGATTGCGTCTTTAGGCAGGATTATTTTTTCGGTAGTTCCGGGTTTTCAGCCTGTAACAGCCACTGTAATAATTATGGGAATATGCTTTGGCAAAAGAGCGGGATTTATAACGGGTGCTCTTTGTGCTCTTATTTCAAATCTTTATATGGGACATGGTCCATGGACCCCTTGGCAGATGCTGGCTTGGGGCATTATCGGCATTTTGGCGGCATTACTTTCGGGGCATGTAAGTGATGAAAACAAGAAAAAAAGCAAGGTCTTCTTTTTTGGTATGACGGCCTTTGCATTCATTTGTGCCTTTATTTATTCTACAATCATGGACTGCTGGACTGTTTCAACTCTGGTTGGAAATATGCCGTCTTACGGTGTGTTTGGTGTGTTTGTGGCAGGATGGATATATGCCATTCCACATTCCATTGCCAATATAATGTTCTTTATGCTGCTTTATTATCCGCTAAGCAAAATGCTTATGAGACTGAAAGAAAAGTATGGAATTATGGCATAATCACAAAAAAAGTCCGATAGATGAACCTATCGGACTTTTGTAATATTTATTTTTTATAATTGTTTACCGGATTTTACTTTTTTTGTAACCGCAACAGCTGTCATTCCAAGGGTGCAAACCGTAAGTGTCACAAAAAGTCCAAGGTTTGAACCATCACCGGTTTGAGGTGTTACAACCGGGTCATTCGCAACTATGTTCAATGTGGTTTCCGCATAGCCGTTTGCCGATTGAATCCTTATGGTGTGTTCACCCGCTGCCAAAGTTGCCAAATATTCAGGGCTTAAGGTTACAATAGTTGAACCGCTTTCAACTCGTATTGAACCGCCACCCACTGCGGCATAAGTTGATGCACCGTCCGCACCAACTTGGGCAGGACCGGCTATTGCGCTTTTACCGTCAACCGTAACATCCCAGAAACTTGCAAAGTTTGCAGGTGAGCTAACGGTAAATCCACAGTCGCTTCCCGCAATCCAGTCATGAGTTGTGACTTCCTTCATTTCAAGCTGTCTGTCGGGATCTACGGTCGTATCTGTGATTGATAAATCAAAGAGATCTCCCAAACCGCTTTTTGCGTAATAATAAGGAATAAGGCCGGTAAATGCTATTTCGCTGGAATCAGGGTTTCCTGTACTATCTTCAATTTCAGCTTTGTATGAACCATCATCGGTTCTGAATAAGTTGATTCCCGCATAAAGCATATCGGCATCGCCAAGTCTGTTTAATACGCTTGTTGCTCTAAGAGCCAATGATGTTGTGGCTAAATGAGACCTGTACATGATTAATACATCATCAACATATGTTCCTTGATCATTGATTGAATTATGAAGTGTGGCCATTACAGAATCTGCAGCTTCCTTTACGGTAACGATAGTCTGTGGATTGTCGTATTCGGATGTTTTATATGCTTTGCTATCATTCAACGAATCCGATAATGACCAAACCATACCAATATCAATAGATGTACTGTAAATATATTCAATGGATGGGCCAAATGCCATCCCAATACAAAAACAGTCTTTAATTGTTTCGTTTAAGCCAAGAATTCCATTCTCATCGTGAAAGAATTTTCCTGCATTCGGAAGGTCGGAATTGTTTAGCTTTGCCACAATAGCATCATATGCTTCTTCGTCTTCACCCGTTAATACTACATAATTTAGAAAAGTAATATATTCTTCGGGAGAACTGAGTATTTTATCGATTCCCATGGATGATAGTTGGCTTTCATAAACCGGAGTCTGTACTTCCAGTCCGTTTTTAATGTAATTAGACAAAAGTTGCTCAATAATACTATCCAATTCATTCGCCATGTTATCATAGTTGTCCTTATAATAGCGGAAAACAGACAAATATATTCCGGCATTCATTAGATTAAACTCATCCAAATACGGAGTGTCTTTAATAAGATTGTTAAGAATTAATACTATGTCATATTTTGTGCCGTCAACGTTGATATTTGTAGGATCTGCTCCCATTGATAAAATGTCCAGTATTACATATAAATATAAGACCGGAGTTTCATCGCCGTCTCCATCTACTAATTTTCCCTGCTCTTTAAGCATGCTCTTGATTGCACTGAGATATTCATTATTTATAAAAGATAAATTTTCCGATTCTATGCCGCTTTTATTGATATAGAACATACAAGCGGATAAGTTGTCTACAATATCAGAGCTGTCGTAGACATTGTTCTTTATCTGGTCTGCATAATAATCTGCAAGATAATCAGCTGTTTGCTGCATTTGAGATTTGATGGTTTCCAGCTGTGTTTTCGAGCTTTCCGTATCGGCAAATACCGTGGTGGAAAGCATGGAAACAAGAACCGCAAGCATAATGATAAATGACATAATTTTCTTTTTCATTTAATACCCCCTCATTGTAGATTTGAATTGAAATAGGCAGTCAATCTGCTTGATTAAATAAACCACCATAATTATTATAAAATGTTTGGGGAGGGGATTTCAAGAAAAAAATAGCTTTTCTTGCAACCGCTACAACCGCCATTCCAAGGCCGCAAGCTGTGAGCGTTACGAAAAGTCCCATACAAGAACCGCAAGCATAATGATAAATGACGTGATTTTCCTTTTCATTTTCCTCCTCCGTTTAAATTCATGAAACATAAAAACTACTGTAATAATTATAAAATGGGGGAGTGATGGAATTCAAGAAAAATATGATTTTATATACAAAATTTGACATATTATAAATTGCTTGCATTTGCCTATAGATGCCAATTATAATCTAAACATAGACATTTTATAGGTTGGTATTTGAAGGTTTTTAATTTG
>CACZQX010000139.1 GCA_902783445.1 uncultured Lachnospiraceae bacterium | reverse complement strand
TAGTGGCTGAGTGCTGCAGGTGGTACGTCAAACATTGATTTGCAGCCTGTCTGACCGTCTTTGTTCATTTTTACTGCGGCACGTGCGCATGCTGCAAGTACACCTGTTGTAAATTCAGGATTTGAGTCGAGTTTTAAGCTGTATTCAATAGTATGTTTGTGTTCGTTATTCCAACCTGTCTGGCCTGTTCTGATAACGAATCCGCCGTGAGGAATGCCTGCATGATCGCGGTCGAGTTCTTCTTTTGTAATAAAGTGAACCGTTGTGTCGTAATCAGCAAAATAGTTTGGCATTTCTTTGATTTCTTTTTCGATTCTTGCTTTGTCTGCGCCTTCTTCCGCAACTACGAAGCATTCACGTGTGTGTTTTTCGCGTGTTGAAAGCTCCGGATTCGATCCCGAACGAACTGCTTCAAGTGCAGCTTCCACAGGAATTGTGTACTGTCTTGCATCAACAACGCCTTCAATACGTCTGATTGCATCCGAATGTCCCTGGCTTACGCCTTTGCCCCAGAATGTGTAATCTTTGCCGTCAGGCAAGATGCAATTTGCATAAAGTCTGTTAAGTGAGAACATTCCCGGATCCCATCCGCAAGAAATGATTGCCACATTGCCGCCGGCTTTTGCAGCAGCGTCAACATTTGCAAAGTGCTCAGGCACTTTTGCGTGTGTATCGAAACTATCGATAACATTGAAATCTTTTGCAAGTTCCGGTGTGATCTTTGGAAGGTCTGTTGCAGAACCGCCGCAGATTATAAGCACATCAAGCTTGCCTTTGAAATCTTTTATTTCATTATAAGAATATACTTTTACGCCTTCTGTTTTGATTGAGATAGAAGCCGGATCACGACGTGTAAATACTGCGCCGAGCTCCATATCAGGATTTTTGGCGATGGCACATTCCACACCGCGACCAAGGTTACCGTAACCTACAATACCGATTTTAATGCTCATTTTAAACCTCTTTTCCGACATGCTTCATGTCTTTCATTATTATATGTATTGTTTATTTAGAAAAGTCTTGTTATATGATTTGAAAACCTCTGCAAATAATTAAAGGAAATCAATTTCGCACCCTAGAAAATATAATAAATCTAAAAAACCTATTTGTAAAGTAGTTTAAAAGTGCGAGTTATTCCATCAAATAAAAAAATTTTATAACATCATAACTTTTTATAAATCAAAAAATATAACCTCATAATTTTAAAGCATTTCATATTAAATACCTTATCTGCTAAATTAAAGCTAACAATAAGAAAGGAGAATTTTTTTATATGGAGAAATTCAAACAGGCAGTTAATCCTTTTGCAGCAGTACCCTTCGCTGAAAAAGGAAAAATCTTAACAAAAGCTGCAGGTCCGGAAGATGTCGGAACATGTGTATTACTCGACGGCACAGGTTATGTTTGCGACGTTAACTTTATTCCGGGCGTAAACATTGCCATGCTCGATTGGTGGTTTGTATGGCGTGGTCTTAAACGCGAGAATTACACAAATCTCGACCCTAAAGAAAATCTTGGCGCTCAGTCAATGCAAGTAGGTAAATCCCTCGATGAAGACCTCGACATTCATGAAAGACTTTGGGACACAACTCAGGAAATCGTTAAACTTGGTGAGATGGGTCCCGTAACAACTTATCAGAACTTCAAATGCCCGACAGATATCGGCTTTGACACATCTGCCCTTAAAGATGGCGAAGAACTTATCTGCTACAGAACATTTGACCAGGGTGAACCACCTATGGCAGGTCCTGATGGTTTCGTAGCTCACATCTTAAGAGAAAAAGATGGCGGAGTTGAAGTTACAACATATCAGTGGATTGGTTGGACAATGATGTATGGACTTCCAAGAAAAGCACTTCCTGATGGATTCTTCATGCCACCTGTTTTACCGGTTGGATATATCGTAAAGAATACTATGGAATTTGTAAAACTTGGACAGGTTCTTCCAAAACTTTATGAAGAGAACGGAGGTAAATTGCAGTGATAAATACAAAACACGTTATCAATTTTAACCCTGAGAACTGCGTTGGATGTAAAATGTGCTACAAAGCCTGTTTTATAGACGTAATCAGCTGGGATGAAGAAAACAAGAAACCTGTATTTAAATACGTATCCGAATGCGAACACTGCAATTACTGCGAAGTATCCTGCAAACGCGGATGTATCGAAGTTATACCTGATTTCGCAAGCCAGAAATTCAGACAGTCATTCGATATTTACAGATAATCTTTTCACAGGTTTAATTAAAAATAATTGCCCATAGACAGTTAACATAAATGGTTATAGACGGGACTAAAGAGCAATCATCTTATGAAAACAAGTAAAGGCAACATATATTATAAGGAGGAACAATGAAACAGTTCGATATTAAAGAAATAAATGAACAAGCGGACATTATCGTTGTTGGTGGCGGTATCGCAGGTTTAACTGCTGCTGTTGCTGCCAAAGAGAAAAATCCCGATGCTGATGTTTTGATCGTTGAAAAACAGACAACAGGATTCGGCGGTAAAGCCAACAAAGGTGGCGGTGTGTTACAGTACTTCGATCTTGAACACATGACACCGGAAGATTTTGTTCAGTATCATGCACATTCTGTTGGTTGTTATCTTGGCGACCAGAATGTAATGAAAAAATACGTTGCAATGAACAACGAAATGTTAGACCGTATGGATGGATGGGGAGTTGAAATTCCTAAAAAACGTATCCCTACAGGTCCTATGACATATATGGT
>CACZQX010000138.1 GCA_902783445.1 uncultured Lachnospiraceae bacterium | reverse complement strand
TTTTCGCATCCCACGAAACACATAGACATTGCAAGGATACAAATAATGGCAATTATGCTTTTTCCTACATGTTTTTTAAAAATCTTATTCAAAAACACCACTCTCCTTTTCCTTAATTGTAATTTTTCACTCTACATTTTATCTTTTATGAATCGGCGCCCCAGATAATAATACGGTCAGCCTGTGCAAGATACATTCCGTCACCTTCTGAAATGCCGTACATTTCATAGAACTTTTCAAACATCTGTGCATTAACGTTTATACGCTGATTGTTAAACGGATGTGTATCCGTATACTGCTGTTGAGCTTCCGCATCGCTCAAAACCGCAGCCCAAGTATGTGCCGCTGATTTGATATACTCTTCGTAGTCCGCATTTTTATCTTTATTAAGCAATTCCAAACACACCTGCATACTGCAAAGGTCCGAAGCAGCTTCTGCCACTACGTTCTGTCCGTTAACCTTAACACCTTTAAGCACCTCAATATTTGAATAATAGTCATTGATTTGTTGTACTTTCGCAAGGAATTTATCCAAATCATCTCCGGCATATACGTTATTAGGCTGTCCGTAAGCATCCACCTGAGAACCCAAATAATCAAAGGCATGGCTAAGTTCGTGAGCTATGGTGCCTCCTAGTGTACCAAGAAGCTCATAGTCTGACATATTCTCTTTATATAATGCGCTTGATACAATACCCGGCAAAATATTGATTGAATTGCTCATAACATCGTAAAAAGCATTCACCGTTGAAGGTTTAATGGAATACCATACTATGTCGCTGTTTGCCTTTTGACCAATCAAGGCACTTTCAGCTGCGTAGCGATATTGTTTAAGTTTCAAATAATTTGTAAATGCCGTTCCGCCCTGATCCGACGGTGTAAGCTGAAGAATTGAATAATCAAAATATCCGCTTGTCGGTTCAAGCATGTTGATGGTCAAATTTTCTAATTTAGCAAGTAAATTAGTCTTTGTTTCGGCGCTAATCCATGTGGTTTCGTTAATAAGCTCCTTATATATATCAACCATGTCCTTAGTCATATTGGTCAAACGTGTCTTTGCCGTTTCTCCCAGGACATCGTTTACATATATCTTTGCCAAAAGTTGAGCAAATGTATTCATGTCATCGCATGCGTTGTAAACATTCGTAGCCACATCAACCGTTCCACCGTTTTGAACAAGCAATTCATTATATACAGTTTGGTCACGATACGGACGTGTCTCCTTTAATATACTTACCTTTGCAGCAAGTTTAAGAGTATCCAGGTTGTCTTCTGTCCATAATGTATTCAATTCGCTAAGCCATTTACTGTCCATGAGAGAATAAATGCTTGCTGTATTTTTGCTCATATTTGCAAGTATTTTTTCCAAAGGAATGTTTGGACAAAGGGCGCAAAGATCGCTTAAATTGAAAACCGATTCAGCAATTGCTTTAGTCATTGAACCGTATTCCGCACTTGAATATCCGTTTGGGTCTTCAGCGTATTTGCCATAAGACTTTTCAAATTCAATCAGTTTGGTCATGGCATCCTGTAATTTTTCCTGAGTGTCCAAACCGATAAGTGATGCATCCGCAAATCTGTCCGAGGCAAATGTTTCCAACATAGTTTCATTTTGCTGTTTTGTAGCCTCGTCGTCAGTATCTTTGTAGAATTTGCCACCTAACATAAGAGTATCACAAATAACAAAATTCGGAGAAATCATCACCCCGTAAACACCTCTTGAGTCAGCCATTCCAAGAGTTGCGGTTACGAATGGTGAAAATGGAAAATCTGCAGCCGATATAACGTCATTAAACTCCGCTATAGTTGTTGCCGCATCTATTTTATCGATATAAGGCTGTACTTCAGAAAAACCTGTGTTTTTAAGTGTTTCCGTATCGCTTAACTGATTATATAAAATTCGTAACTGCTGAATTTCATTATCAGTGCGTGATTCATCGTTAATTGCATTAATTACAGCCTTTTGAATATCATCCTTAACAGATGTCATATAAGTTTCCGGACTGTTCTGATGCTCCTTAAGATAATCATAATTTAAATAAGTGTACAAATCATCCTTTGCATCCGGGCGTTCAGCAGGTAAGTTACCCTGAACAACAGAAGTAACCCAAGGAGAACCGAAAAGTTCACTTTGAGCCTGAGCTTTTCCCTGATTATCATCAGTTTTCTTTTCACATGCTGAAATTGATAGCGAAAATGCTAAAATGAGACATAAAAACAATGCTAATAATCTTTTGGACTTGCCCATATTTCCCCTCCTATACATGCAAATTCCCTTTTATTATTAGACATTCAACAAATACCACAAAATTTTAGAATTTTACTGAAAAATTTGATATTAAAGGCGTCTTTAGAATTTCTAAAGACGCCTTCAAAATTCTAGTTAACTAATATTAGTTGTCTCTTAACATTGATTTGCCTTTTCCAAGGAATACAAGGAAGCAAATGTAAGAAACGATTGAAGCAATACTTGAAACAATTGAAAGTACTACTGCAACTGTAGGAGCAGCTGTTACGAAGAACCTTAATACGATTGATGCAAGAAGCATGATTAAGATAAGAACTTCAATCGTATGTCCTAAACCTTCAACTGTTGCATTGTTAAATTCTCTTGCAAACTTTCTAATGCCTTCAATAACCATAAGCATAATAGCTAAGTTAGCGATTGAAGAAATTGTTTCAACTGTGTTGGACATTGTATTGTTGCCTGTTACAGAACCAACAATTGCTCCAATGATTGTAATAATAAGCATTGCAATTGATACTAAGAAAGCAAGTTTGAATAATGGCTCGTCTTTACCACCCTGGCTAAGACCAACTAAATTCATAATATAAGCAATTATCATAATTACAGCGCCTACTAATGTTAAAACAGCACCGATAACGGCTGTGCCCGCAGCACCGGTAACATCATCACTCACTAAATCACCGGCATATGCTAATTCAGTGGTAACCACCGCACCGGCAATTGTTAAAACGAAACCTATAAGAGTAATTACCGTACCAATAATTGTTAAGATCTCAGCTGCAAATACTTTACCTATACCTTTATACGCGTTTGGATACTTCATGAGAACCCCTCCTTTTAAAAAAACTAGTATATTCAGCCCCCTAGTTACTTGTGTTAAAATATTCAAGTTATGTATTAAATTGAATACTTTTCTTAACACAATGTTATTATATAATTATTTTGTAAATTTTAAAAGCTTTTTAGGCTAATATTAACAAAAACTTAATATTGTCAGATTATTCTTATATTCTCCACTCTCTATCAGAATATTGAAGTCTTATAATATCAGCAAAAAAGCCTATTATTTATTGAATTTACGGGCTTTTTTGTAAAAGCAAAAGTCGGATAGATTTATTCTATCCGACTTATTAATTATGAATAATTTGTTAACAAAATTCAATTAGATAAGAGCTAAAGTATCTCTTGCAATCATAAGTTCTTCGTTTGTAGGAATTACAAGAACTTTTACTTTTGAATCATCTGTTGAAACAATTAAATCTTCACCGCGTTTACTGTTCTGTGCGTCATCAAGTTTAACACCCAAGAACTCAAGGTGTGAGCAAACCATTTCTCTGATTGTCTTATCATTTTCACCGAGACCTGCTGTAAATACAATAGCATCAACACCGTTCATCTGAGCAATGTAAGCACCAACGTATCTTACTACTCTGTGAGCAAATACATCCATAGCAAGTTTAGCACGTTTGTTGCCTTTTTCGATGCCTTCTTCGATATCACGGAAGTCGCTTGTGAAACCTGAGATACCTTGAACACCTGATTCTTTATTTAAAATTTTAAGGACTTCTTCAGCCGTTTTATTTTCTTTCTTAGCGATAAACTCAACAATAGCAGGATCGATATCACCTGAACGAGTTCCCATAATAAGTCCTTCCAAGGGGGTCATACCCATTGATGTTTCAACTGATTTGCCGTGATCTACAGCACAAATTGAAGCACCGTTACCAAGGTGGCAAACGATTGTTTTAAGTGAATCGTATGGTTTACCAAGCATTTCGGCAGCTCTTTTTGAAACGAAGCTGTGGCTTGTACCGTGGAAACCGTAACGACGAACTTTATATTTTTCATAGTATTCGTAAGGAATACCGTAGATGTAAGCTTCTTCAGGCATTGTCTGATGGAATGCTGTATCGAATACCGCTACCATCGGTGTGTTTGGCATAAGCTCT
Organism: uncultured Lachnospiraceae bacterium; assembly: GCA_902783445.1. Classification (GTDB taxonomy): domain Bacteria; phylum Bacillota; class Clostridia; order Lachnospirales; family Lachnospiraceae; genus RUG12871. Next base: position 1,086 of record CACZQX010000138.1, on the reverse strand, counting down.
TTGCAAGCATTGATACCAATGATGTTTGCAGGATTGTGAAGAGGTGCAAGATCGTTGCATTCTTCGATTGCTTTAATAACTTCATCTGTAATAAGAGTTGATTTAGCGAATTTTTCTCCACCGTGTACAACTCTGTGTCCTACAGCGCCGATTTCATCAAGAGATTTGATAACACCCTTGTTTGCATCGATTAATGAATCAAGCACAAGTTTGATAGCCTCTGTATGTGTAGGCATAGGTGCTTCTGTAGTTTCTTTTTCGCCGCCTGCAGGCTGATATACGATTCTGCTTCCGTCGATACCGATTCTTTCGCAAAGACCTTTTGCGAGAACTTTTTCGGAATCAGAGTCAATTAACTGGAATTTAAGTGATGAACTACCACAATTAATTACTAATATATTCATTATTTATTTCTCCTTAATATTTATAATACAAAAATTATTTTGAGCTTTCCTGAGCCTGAACTGCCGTTAATGCAACAACACCTACGATATCATCTGCGAAGCATCCGCGTGATAAATCGTTTACAGGCATTGAAAGACCCTGAAGTACAGGACCGTAAGCATTGGCTTTTGCAAGTCTCTGAACCAATTTATAACCGATATTACCGGCTTCAAGACATGGGAATACGAGTGTGTTTGCATGTCCCGCAACTTTGCTTTCAGGTGCTTTAAGTTTTGCAACTTCTTCAACCAAAGCAGCATCGAGCTGAAGTTCACCGTCAATATCAAACTGAGGGAATTTTTCTTTGGCAAGCTTTGTAGCTTCCTGAACCATTGTTACATTATCATGTTTTGCACTGCCCATTGTTGAGAATGAAAGAAGAGCAACTTTTGGATCCGCACCGATAAACTGTTTAAAGCTTTCTGCGGAAAGACCTGCGATTTCAGCGATTTTTTCTGCTGTGAAGTCTGTATTAACAGCACAGTCAGCGAATACGAAAAGACCTTTTTCACCAAATTCGCAATTAGGAACTTCAACAATGAAGAAACCTGATGTTGAGCTGATGCCCGGTTTTGTTTTTAATAACTGAAGAGCCGGACGAATTGTGTTACCTGTTGAATGGCAAGCACCCGAAACGGCACC
>CACZQX010000137.1 GCA_902783445.1 uncultured Lachnospiraceae bacterium | reverse complement strand
TGGGAAGAAGCCCTACAAACCGTAACCATTACTAATTCTGTGGGTGACGAGGTCGAAGTTGAGAAAAAAGCTTATGATGCATATCTGAAAATGAAGGATGATTTGGAGCAAAACGACGGCATATATTTGGAGCTTGATTCCGCCCGTCGAAGCATTGCGGCGCAGCAGGAAATAATGGATGAATTCACCGAAAAATACGGTGCTGATTATGCTTTAAAAACCGTTGCAGAGCCGGGATATTCGGAGCATCACACAGGGCTTGCTCTGGATCTTTACTTTAAGGTGAAAGATGCCGACGGCAACTTTGTTGATGTTTACTACAACGAAGACATGGAAAAGGATGAATATCTGGGCATTTGGAATAAAATTCATGAAAAATTAGCTGATTATGGCTTTATTCTTCGCTATCTCGAAGGTGAGGAGCATATAACCGGATATCGCTATGAGCCGTGGCATATCAGATATATTGACGATGTGGATGTTGCAAAGGAAATCATGTCAAATCCGGGTATGACCTTGGAAGAATATTTAGCAGGCAAAGAAGCACCGGCGCTTACAATAGATTATGGCAACTCTGCTCTTTACAGCCAAGATGAGCTTAATGATGCGGTGCTTACGATTAAATGTACATTTGCTGCATTCCCGGGCTGTGAGCTTCACAGCATCAGCTATTCCGGCGATGAAAATAACAATGCCAAGAACCTTGCGTGGATAAAGGAACTTGGCGACGATAAAAACTTTACGCAAGTTGTGATGTTTAAAAGTGATTTCCACACTGATAAAGAAAACACCGGCTCATTAGAACCGAATTCAGACTATAACGACTATCAATGGTGGCTCGCTAAAGAAGACGGCGGCGATTGGGAGCTATTAACATATGGTTATTAGATAAAATAAGATTGTATATTGAAAAGGCGTGCATTGCACGCCTTTTATTCATATCCCCCTGTTTTAAGTATGTTATCCTTCATCTTACCAACATCCTTAAATCCTTTGTTTTTCAGCTCTTTGGCCGCCTTCTCAAACGCCTTTTCAAGTTTATCCGCTATATTATCAAAAGCCGAAAGGACAGTTTTTGTAGATAATCCTACTTCTTCCGCCAGCGTCTCAAAGCTTTTTTTCTTTATCTTTTCAAGCTTTATTTCATCACCATAGTAAAATGACATTTCGCTCGAACCGCCGTAAATCCTTGTTGCCACCAAGTCATAAGCGGGAGCAAGTCTAACGGTTTTTAAGCTTTTATCATATAACAAAGAATAGTTTTTTATATGACTGTCGGTATTTCCAATCAAATAATTAAAAATGATTATATCAAGCAATTTCTTCTGATCTTCAATAGGATTTGCCGACTTCTTTCTAAGCAGGTCAAACATTTGCCTTAAATAGCCTGATTTTTCATGCTCATACTTTTGTTCTGCCGCTATTCCCAGGGCTTGCGCAAAATCTTCCTGATGTAGTCTGTATGGCCTTGCAAGCTTGCCTATATTTGTTTTCGACATAACTCTGTCATATCTTTCTGTGGCAAAAAGAATATCTTCGTCTCTGCCTTTTCCCACGTTAATAATAAAGCTCTTAGGTACGTCTATTCCCACATTTTTTGCTGCCATGGTACACAATTGCTCATTTATTACTATTTTGTTAAGCCTCACATGGCTTTGCTTCACTATGTGCGTGCTTGGCGCATCGCCTTTTGGAAGATACCAGCCATCATTCGCTTCATCATAATAAAGCCCCACCTTACCCGAGGCCCCCGTTAAAGAAAGATGCGTTTCCAAGAGTATTTGTGTAGATTTTGTAGCCCCTTCGGATGCGAGTTTTTTTACTTCTTCTAAGGATAGTTTTTCATAAGCAGCTTTGTCATTCTTTTCGTTTTCGATAATTCTTACTGCTCCGAGGCACTCTTTTCCCAGCTGACCAAGTATCGTCAGATAGTCTTTTTCATCTGTTTTTATCCATTCGGCAACTGCTCTTCGGGAGAAACCTTCCGGCAAAAGTCCTTCAAAGTAGTTTCTTGTCTTTGAACTGTCAAACTTTTCCTCCTGCAAAGGCATAGATATTGATATTGGCGCTGCTTCATCACTATTCAAATAATCTTCGTCATAAGAGAAGGCTGCATCATTATAGTCGTTCCCGGATATTACGCCAACTTTTTGTTCCTTACCATCTATCTCAATATAAACCTTTAGATTTCTCATATTAGTTTCTCTCTTTCATTTCAAAATCCAAGCCCAACATATTAGCCAGTTTCAGTGCTTTCTCGAACTCTATGGTTGGCTTTCCGTTTTCCAGGTCCGAAATAAAACTAATACTAAAACCTGTAAATTCAGATATATACCGCTGTGTATACCCCAGTTCTTTTCTCCTTTTTCTCAAAGAAATCCCAAAATCAGTTGTGTTATGTATTATCATTCCCGCCTCCTGGTGCAATTGTTTTTTTCAACTGAGCCGTTCGAACAATTATTCTCAAAGAATAGTATTTCAAAGCCGTTCGGCTAATTTTTGTATTTTATATTATATATTGAGCCGTTCGGCGAAGTCAACATTTTGAGTCTTTATATGAAAAGAACCTCCACGGCGCAACGTTGTTTAGTTAACATAACACTGCGCCGCAGAGGCTCTTAAATATCCGTTTCGTCCGCTACATTCGTTTTATTCCGTTGCAGAGAACTCTACTGTCTCACCCTTGAAATACTCATCAAAAAGTCTGGTAAGATCCGAATCATCCTTAACCTTTTCCTTACCGTGATAATA
>CACZQX010000136.1 GCA_902783445.1 uncultured Lachnospiraceae bacterium | reverse complement strand
TCCGTCAATTGCTATATTTGCCATAATAATTCCTCTCTTATGCTTGTTATGTTATTTTTAAAATCAAACACTGAGTCCGGCAAGTCTGCCCGTTGACCAAGCGATTTGAAGGTTATATCCCCCGGTGAACGCATCAACATCAATCATTTCTCCGCAAAAAAACAGATTTTCAACCTTTTTGGACTCCATTGTTGCCGGATTAATTTCATTTACATTAATTCCGCCGCATGTAATTATTGCTTCGTTAAAACCTCTGAATCCCGAAAAAGTTAATTCAAAATTTTTCATAAGCGACGTAAGAGTATTTCTTTCCTTTTTTGACACTTCGTTTACTTTCTTATCAGGATTGATTCCCGATAGATTTATAATAACGGGAATAAGTTTCTTCGGAAGAAGTTTTTCCAAAGAGTTTTTAAAGGACTTATTCTTAAATTCATCAAAGTCTCTTAAGATTCTCTTATCAAGTTCTTCCATTGAAAGTGCCGGTTTTAAATCAATAAAAATCTTTAAATTTCCCTTTGATTTCAAACGATTTACCACGCTTGATGCGGAAATCACAAGTGGGCCGCTTATGCCGAAATGCGTAAATAACATTTCGCCGAAATCCTTATAAACGCTTTTGTTGTTTGATTTAATTTCCAAGCTTACATTTCTCAAAGAAAGTCCCTGTAAGTCTTTTACAAATTCCTCTTTAATGTTAAAGGGCACCAAACCCGGCAATAAATCCACCGTTTTAAGGCCAAGTTTTTCGGCTTCTTTAATTCCCCATCCGTCCGAGCCCGTGGATTGATAGGATAAACCACCCGTTGCGACAATTATTTTATCGAAGGATATCTTTTCCTTGTTATCGAGAATTATATAATCAATCTTTTTTTCGTATTTTTCATTATCGTTTTCCTTGCAAACCAAAGTCCTAACATGATTGTTTAAGCGAACATCCACTCCGGTCTTATTTAAGGCCCTTGCAAGGGTTGATATAACATCCGAGGATTTATCCGATGCCGGAAATACGCGATTTCCTCTTTCTACTTTGATTTCCAAACCATAACTTTTAAAAAAATCACATACGTTGTCAGAATTGAAAGAGTAAAGAGCGCTGTACATAAACTTTTTATTTTTCAAAATATTATTAAAAATATTTTCTTCATCCGAGGCATTTGTAAGATTGCATCTTCCCTTGCCCGTGATATAGAGCTTTTTTCCGAGTTTTTCGTTCTTTTCGAAAAGGGTAACCTTATTCCCGCCCTCAGCCGCAGTGACAGCTGCCATCATACCCGCGGCACCGCCACCGATAACGCAGACATTACTCATTTAATCACCTTCCGGTTTTCTTTCCATAATCTTTGAAATATCATCAACAATATCGGATGCCAATCCGTTTTCTATATCTTCTTCAATAAGTTCAGTCATACTGAACTTGATTCTTACATCTTCATCAACGTAATTGATTTCGTCGCCGCCGTAAACCTGATAATCGGCCCAGACCTTATCGAGCTGTGTAAGCGTATCGATTACCTCTTCTTTTTTGATAATACAAAGAGCAACAATCAAAGCATTAATAAGTGATAAAGGTGCAACCAAAGAATCAACAACCGTAATCATATCCGTTCTGGCAAAAAGATTACAGGATGAATACAAAACCATCGGTGAATGTTTCGAGTCGGTAATGCAAACAACTTTCGCATTTTTGTTATTTGCATATTCCATAAGTTTAAGAGTTCTCATGGAATATCGCGGAAAACTTATTCCTATAACCACGTCCTTTTCCGTAAGACGAAGCATCTGCTCAAAGGTTTCGCTGGAATTGTTTGTTGTTATTTCAATAACATTTTTAAACATCATTCGCAAGTTGAATGCAAAAAAAGCTGCCAAAGGGGCACATGAGCGAACTCCCACCACATATATTGTTTCCGCAGCCAAAATACTGTCTATGGCCTGACTGAATGAAAGATAATCCAGCAAATCAAGACTAAGTCGGATCTTTTCCATATCCGACTTCATGACTGTTTTAATAATTTCGCTTTTTGTTGTTTTACCTGTTGGGACCTCGATTTTTTCGATTGAATCGAGTTTTTCACGAACCAAAGACTCTAAGGCTCTTTGAAATTGAGGATATCCATCATATCCAAGCATTGTTGCAAAGCGTACCACCGTGGATTCGCTGACCCCTACGGTTTTTCCAAGCTTTGCGGCAGTCAAAAACACAGCCTTATCATAATTTAAGGCTATATATTTGGACAATTTCTTTTGTCCTTTACTCATACACGAGATTTTTTCATCAATTTTATCTAACAGACTTTTATTATCTGACATTTAACAACCCTTTTATTCATCGACCACTTCGTCTCCGGCAACTAACATAATAAGCCCATTTACCGGAATGGCACTTTGAACCTCATATGACTTGCCGTTAACTGTAATCATTAATTTTTCATATCCCGAAACACCCGGAAGAGTTTTTATATCCTCCAATGTTCTGGCACTTTTAGACATTTTTAACATAATTCACACCATCTATAATAATAACATTCTTAAAGAAGATTATATTAAAAATATAAAGAATTTGCAATCATAAATCAAATTTAATCTGTCCTTCGATTTCATCAACAGCCTCGCGTTTGAAATCTTCGATTTTTTCGGAATTAACGATAGGAAGTTCTTCCACAGAGGAAAGTCCGAATCTTCGAAGAAACTCTTCCGTGGTACCAAAAGTAAGAGGTCTGCCCGGCGCATTTAAGCGTCCTCTTTCCTCTACCAATCCTACTTCAACCAATCTGTTTATTGCATGGTCACAATTTACTCCTCTGATTTTGCTGATTTCACCCTTTGTAATAGGCTGTTTGTATGCAACTATGGAAAGAGTCTCCAATTGAACATCCGTAAGAACATAATCACGGGGTTGTGCGGCAACTTTTGCGATATAGTCGTACATTTCCGCCTTTGTACACATTTGATAAGAATCGTTTAATTCAACGATTGTAATGCCTCTGTCTTCCGCAAGATATTTATCCATCATATTTTTGATGATTTTTCTTGTGGTATCTTCGTCATGATTGATTGCATCCGCAATTTTTTTTAGTTCTACGGATTCTCCCATAGTAAATAAAATGGCTTCAATCGCTGACTCCAATTTTTTTATCATTCTTTCATCTATCTCCATTTTTTAATCCTTAATATCAATTTAAAAGAAAAATTATGCCGCACAAATCTTTATATCATCAAATATTTTTTCCTGAACAATAAGTATTTTTCCCATTTTCATAAGTTCCAAAATTGCTAAAAATGTAACTATTATCTGCATTTTTGAGCATTGTTCCATAAGGAGCGCTCTAAAGGAAAATTCTTTGTGATTGCCCGCATATTCCATAACGAAATCCAATTTTTCTTCAAGACTTACTTCGTCTTTTTCAATCTTTCCGAAATCTTTTCTGACTTCATCATATTTGTTGACACTGCGCTTCATAATGTCTTTAAAAATACTGTTAAGTTTGTTTAAAGTAATGTCTCCCAAATATTGATCCATATCAATCGGTGCATAACAATCTTTAAGCTCTTCCGGAAGAGATGAAGCTTTAAATAGAACTCTTGCCGCATCGATTTGTTTGTCTTTAAGTTCAAGTGACATATATTTGTAAAGTTTGTACTCCAACAATCTTTCCACAAGTTCCGCACGCGGATCTTCCTCTTCGCCGTCGGCGCTTACTTCTTTCGGCAGAAGCATCTTGGATTTTATGTCAAGAAGCGTTGCCGCCATAACCAAAAAATCGCTGACAACGTTTAAATCCTTTGTCTGCATGACATTGACGTATTCCATGTACTGTGCGGTTATTTCAACAATCGGAATATCATATATATTAACTTTGTTCTTTTCGATTAAGTTTAAAAGCAAATCAAGAGGTCCCTCAAATGCTTCAAGTCTTACTGAAATTCCCATGATAACTCCCTTTTTGACGATATCTTGTGTTTAAAATAAATTATACACACAAAATATTGATTTTTCAAGAAAAATAACTTTATGTAACCAATTTAGCTTTTTGCTACATTTTAATTTTTTTACAAACAGGCTGATGATTATTGTTTGCAAAAAATGTTATAATCAATATATATATATTTATTTTGGAGAGAATTATGACTTATATTATTTTAATTGCTGCGGCCGTAATTGCAATTTTGGCCTTGAGAAACATATATGAGCTGTACAATTTCAATATCACCGAATATGATATCTCAACAAATAAAATAGGACAAAATCATAAATACGTGTTCTTAACCGATTTGCACGAACGAAGCTACGGCATTGATAATGAGCTTTTATACCAATCTGTCGTCAATCAAAATCCCGAAGCTGTTTTCATCGGCGGAGATATGTATATTTCCCTTTCCAAAGACGAAATTCCAAGCAAAAAAGCGCTTAACAAAATAAGCCGCACAACGGATTTTATCGTCCGTTTGACAAATAAATATAAGGTTTACTACGCATATGGAAACCATGAAGTAAAAAGCTTTGAAAATTCCTATTTTTTAAATGCAATGAATACGCTTAAAGATGCCGGCGTTGTATTTCTTGATGATGAAAGTATATCTTTGGACGATAACATTTGTTTAAGCGGTCTTTCCATCGACAGAAGTCTGTATCTTAAGTTTAAAAATGCGGTTATGCCCAAGGATTATATTTCATCTAAACTTTTAGCAAAGGATTTGGGGAAATATAATATTTTACTTGCGCATTCACCTTTGTTTTTCAAAAACTATGCGGAATACGGCTCCGACCTTTGCTTGTGCGGACACTATCACGGAGAGTTTTTGATTTCACCTCAATTTATACCTTTTCCAAAATACTATGCCGGTCTTTTTAAAGAAAAATCCACTGATATGATTGTCAGTCGCGGAATCGGTTCTCATACCGTAAACATCAGAATATTAAACAAGCCTGAGGTTGTTATCATAAACCTCAGGCCCGAATAGTTTTTAATTAAATTATTGAATTGTGTAGCTTTCAGTTTCACTGAGAAGATATTTATCATCTCCCACCTGTCCTACTTTAATCTGTGTTCCTGCTTCCAATCCTTCTTCTGTCTTAAAGAATATTGTATTCGGATTTACAAAATATGTTCCTTGGTAATCATCACCGATAAAAACAAGACTGTAATTTGTAAAGTTCTCGCCTTCCACAACAGTATAGTTTGATGGATTTGCAATCATTTCTTCGTACTTACTGTTGTAATCTTTTGTAGGATCTTTTGCTTTAAGTCTTTCGATAAATGCATTTACATCATCACTTGTTGCGGTTCTTGTTCCCGTGATGGATATAGGTCTTATACCAAAATGCATGTTAGTTGTTTCGTATGGTAATGTACCGCCGAATGCGTTTTGATCACCATAAAGAATATCATAAGCAAGATTCTTAAGACCGCTTAAATACTCATTTTCGGAAACATTTCCGTTATAAGTCTGATGATAGTTGTTTATAACACCGGCATTTACACCGATAGATTTCATAACGTTTGAAAGAAGCTGCCATGCCTCAACATTAACATTATCTTCCATCTGAAGACCAAAATTGTTCCAAACAACATAAGGTGTATATAAAGCATCACCGTAAGTCAAATCGTCATCTTCGAGATTAATGTTTGGAAGGTGATCTCCGTAAAGAACAAGTATTGTATCCTCGCCTTTTTCGTTAATTGCATCAATTAACTGTGAAATAAACTCATCCATTTCGTGGATCTGATTTACATAGTATTCCATTGAGTAGCCTTCAACACCTTCAGGCTGTTTTGTAACTCTTACTGCAGGATTTTCAAGTACTTCCTCGCTTGGATAGCTACCATGTCCCTGTACGGATACTGTAAATACAAAATCCTGATTTTCTGTGGAATTAATGCAATCCATGATTGAATCGGTCAAAATGTAGTCTTTTGCCCAGTTTTTGTATGTCCACTGTGTAATATTCATGTATTCCATTGATGTAAATGTATCAAAACCAAGGTTTGGATAAACCGTATGTCTTTGATAGAATGTTGCATCGTTATTATGTAATGCATGAGTTGAATAATTGTAATTCTTTAAATCGTATGCATAACTTTCGCATACTTTTTTAAGCATAATTGTTTTGTAAGGAATTTCACCCGGTCCGAAATCATCAAGATTAAGACCTGTAAGCATCTCAAATTCGGTATTTGATGTACCCGCACCGATTGAAGGTACACGAACATAACCCGAAGCAAAATTATCGCAAAGAGATGTAAAGGTTGGAATCGGATTCTCCGAGAATTCATATCCGATCAAATCATTAACGTTAAAGAATGACTCCAACTGAATAACAATAATATTAGGTGTCGCATCGGCCGTATAGTCTTTTTCGGCTTTTGCGGAAGCGGCCTCTACGATTTCTCCGATCTTCTCTTCATAGTTATCCGGTTTTGATACACCGGTAGAGAAAATACTCGTTCCCAAGCAATACGGGAAGCCGTAGTCTTCGTAAGCAGAAGGAAGGTTGGCAAAAACCGTTGCCATAGCTCCCGTGCTTGTTGCTATTTTAAGTCCCAATACGGCAGCCAAAATAATACTGCCCATTGCGATTGCTGATTTAACATAGTTAAGTTTTTTCTTAAGTTTCGGTCCTTTAAGCCAAACCAAACCGATGATTGCAACGATAATTACAACAGTAAGAATTGTCATAAAGATCTTTGTTCCGCTGTAGTATTTGTCAGCTATTTGAACTCCTGCCTTAACCATAAGGAAATCGGTAGCATTGAAAGGTGTTACTCTGTTGGCAAGAATTGTATGGTTAACAAATCCGAGTGCAATCCAGAATACCGACCAACTGAAAATACTGAAAAATCTTTTCTTCGAGAACATACCGGTTGAAAGTGTAACAAGAATAATAAGCATGTTACAAAGGTATGAAATCGGATGTGAAAAGAGATAAACAGCAGGTTCTATAATCGAACTTCTCGAAAGCGCCTCAACAATAAAGTTCAAGATAAATGCAACAACAATTATTGTCATTATTGCTCTGAAATATCCGCCTTCACTGAAAAACGCATCAAACTTTTTGTAACCCGCGCTTACTTTATCTCTGATTTTGATAAATGCATTGTCGATTTTTTCATTGTAAAATCTTTTATGAAGTTTATCAAAAGCGCTTTTTAACAAGTTCTTAATCTTTTTCATTAACACTTACCCTCTCATATAAACAGCAAAGCTGCTTAATATTTTTCTTTAAACATGTTAATACATAATGCCACAACATATTGTATACCATTGTTTTTAAGAATACAATGTAAAATTGCACAAATTTTATACAACAAAAAAGTCACCTTTTTGGTGACTTTTTCGGAAAACTACATTTATTTGTTATTTATCTAAGTTTGCAAGTGCTTTAAGGTATTCATATCTACCCTTAGCATCTGCTTCTGACTTAGCAAATAATTCTTTAGCTCTTTCAGGGAACTGGCGAACCAAAGCTGTGTAACGAACTTCGTTGTTAAGGAAATCCTGGTAAGCTGTTGTTGGCTCTTTTGAATCCAATATGAATGGATTCTTTCCTTCTTCTTTAAGACGTGGGTCGTATCTTAAGAGATTCCAGTAACCACTTGTTACAGCGCTCTTTTCTTCAAGCTGTGATACGCTCATGCCGCCTTTGATACCATGGTTGATACATGGAGCGTAAGCAATAATGATTGATGGTCCATTATAGCTTTCAGCTTCAACGAAGGCTTTAATACACTGATTCATATCAGCACCCATTGAAATCTGTGCCACATATACGTAGCCGTAGCTCATTGCAATCTGAGCAAGGTCTTTCTTCTTGATTTCTTTACCTCCTGCTGCAAACTGAGCTGTTGCACCCGCAGGAGTAGCTTTTGAGGACTGACCGCCTGTATTTGAATATACTTCTGTATCGAATACAAGGATATTAACATCCTGGCCGCTTGCGATAACATGATCGAGACCGCCGAAACCAATATCGTAAGCCCAACCGTCACCGCCGAGAATCCACTGTGATTTCTTTGAAAGATATTCTTTCTGTTTAAGAATGTCTTTTCTTTCTTCACAATCGCAATCCATAGCTTCAAGTACAGATACCAATTTATCTGTTGCGCTGCCGTTTGTCGCACCGCATTCGTATGTATCGAAGTATTCTTTGATAGCTTCTTTTACTTCTGCTTTTTGTGTTCTATCGTTAATAGCCTCAAGTTTTGCTCTTAATGATTTTCTGATAGCATTCTGAGCAAGTTTCATACCAAGACCGAATTCAGCAGCATCTTCGAATAATGAATTTGACCAAGCCGGTCCTTTACCTGCTTTGTTTACGGCATATGGTGTTGAAGGTGATGAGTTACCCCAGATTGAAGAACAACCTGTTGCGTTTGCTACATACATTCTGTCACCGAACAACTGAGTCATTAACTTAGCGTATGGTGTTTCACCACAACCACCGCAAGCACCCGAGAACTCGAGAAGCGGCTGTTTGAACTGGCTACCTTTAACCGATGTTTCTTTGAATTTTTCAAGTACTTCAGGCTTGTCCGGAAGAGTTACACCATAATCGAATGATGCCTGTTCATCTAACTGTGTATCAAGCGGAGCCATCTTCAAAGTATCGGCTTTCTTGTTACCAGGACAAATTGTTGAACATGAACCACAACCTGTACAATCCATAACAGAAACAGTCATTGCAAAATGTTTACCGTCAAGGCCTGTTGCGGCTTTTGACTTCATGCCTGCAGGAGCGTTCTTTAATTCTTCGTCAGTCATGATAACCGGACGAATTGCAGCATGTGGGCAAACATAAGCACACTGGTTACACTGAATACAATTGTCGGCATTCCATACAGGAACATCTATAGCGATACCTCTCTTTTCAAATGCAGCAGCACCTGATGGAGTTGAACCGTCTTCATATTTTTTGAATACTGATACAGGAATCTTATTACCTTCTTGTGCACTTACAGGAATCTGTACGTTTTTAACGAAGTCAACAACGTCTGCTCTATCTCCTGTAATTGTTCTTGAAAGGTCTTCATCCTTAGCATCTTTCCAGCTTGCAGGAACTTCAACTTCAACAACGTCTTTTGCGCCGCGTTCGATTGCCGCATAGTTCATGTTAACAATAGCATCGCCTTTTTTGCCGTATGCTTTGTATGCAGCTTCCTTCATAAGCTCGATGGCCTTATCTTCAGGAATGATTTTTGAAAGTTTAAAGAATGCAGACTGAAGTACAGTATTGATTCTTCCGCCAAGACCGATTTCCTTACCAATCTTAATACCGTCGATTGTGAAGAGTTTAATGCCATGTTCCGCAATATATCTCTTTGCCTGACCCGGAAGATTTTCTTCCAAACCTGCAAGATCCCACTGGCAGTTAAGAAGAAATGTTCCGCCGTCTTTAATATCCTGAACCATATTGTATTTTCTTACATATGAAGGATTGTGGCATGCAACGAAATCTGCCTTATTTATTAAGTATGTTGATTTAATCTTATCTTTACCAAAACGAAGGTGAGAAATTGTAACACCGCCGGATTTCTTTGAATCATAATCAAAGTATGCCTGAGCGTACATATCTGTATTATCACCGATAATTTTGATTGAGTTTTTATTAGCACCTACAGTACCGTCGGCACCAAGACCCCAGAATTTACAACTTACTATTGAATCAGGTGATGTAACAGGGTTTTCCGATGTATCAAGGGAAATGTTTGTAACATCATCGGTAATACCGATTGTAAATTCAGCTTTTGTTGTGTTTTTGAATGTTGCAATAATCTGAGCTGAAGTTGTATCTTTTGAACCAAGTCCGTAACGTCCTCTGAATACAGGAACATTTTCGAATTTTGAGCCTTTGAGAGCTGCAACAACATCCAAATATAAAGGCTCGCCGAGAGCGCCCGGCTCTTTTGTTCTGTCAAGAACCGAAATTTGTTTAACGCTGTCAGGAAGTGCAGCAATTAAATGTTTTGCGGAGAACGGTCTGTAAAGACGAACTTTAACAACGCCGTATTTACCGCCGGCTTTATTAAGATAATCGATTGTTTCATCGATTGTTTCGCAAACAGAACCCATGGCAATGATAACGTGTTCCGCATCATTTGCACCATAGTAGTTGAAAAGGCCGTAATTTGTGCCTATTTTGGCATTAATCTGACCCATGATTTTTTCAACAAGCTCAGGAAGCTCGTCATAGTAGCTGTTAGATGCTTCTCTAACCTGGAAGAATATGTCCGGATTCTGAGCAGAACCCATCTGACAAGGTCTTTCAGGGTTTAATGAATGATTTTTGAACTCATCAACAGCTTTTAAATCCATAAGATCTTTAAGATCTTCGTAATCCCAAACTTCAATTTTTTGAATTTCATGAGAAGTTCTAAAGCCATCAAAGAAGTTGATAAAAGGTACTTTACCTTTAACTGCGGCACAATGTGCTATAGGAGTTAAGTCCATTACTTCCTGTACACTTGATGAGCAAAGCATTGCAACACCAGTTTGTCTACAGGCATATATATCAGAATGATCACCGAAAATTGATAATGCGTGTGTAGCAATTGCTCTGGCACTAACATTAAATACGCCCGGTAAATGCTCACCAGCAACTTTGTAAAGGTTAGGAATCATAAGAAGCAAACCTTGTGATGCAGTAAATGTAGTTGTTAATGCACCTGCTGCAAGTGAACCGTGAACAGCACCTGCCGCGCCGGCTTCGGACTGCATTTCAGTAACCTGAACTTCCTCCCCGAAAATATTCTTTTTCCCTTCCGTTGCCCACTTATCTGACAACTCAGCCATAACGGATGATGGCGTAATTGGGTAAATTGCAGCTACATCAGAGTACGCATAAGAAACGTGTGCTGCGGCTGTGTTTCCATCCATTGTCTTCATTTTTCTTGACATAGATTTAAAACCTCCTGATAAATAAATGTAATTTTC
>CACZQX010000135.1 GCA_902783445.1 uncultured Lachnospiraceae bacterium | reverse complement strand
GCCAGTAAAGCCCTACTTTAAAGCAACCTCTACGCACAAGGCGTCTGTGAGTGTTGACTGTGTGAAGGTGCTTAAAGAAAGCAATGAAAGGATTTATCTTTACCCTGCTGCAGGCTGTAACAAGCTTTCCATCCCTGAAGCGTAAATAGAGATTTATGTTTGTGGCGCCGTTTAGCATATCCCGCACATAAAACATTTCCCCAACATTTATGGGAAGCTTAAGTATTTCGTCTTTAGTGAAAAAAGAAACCGTCTCTGAAAAACAGGCGTTACCTGAAATCTCTCCCTTAAAAAGCGAAGTGACACTTGTTTCATGTATTTCGGAAATGCCACATTTTATAGGCTTTTTTACATTTTCTTTAAAAGGCGCAAATTCGCTTTCCGTTAAAAGGCGATAAAGGCCGTTATCTTTTTTCAAAAGATATTTGTTTTCTTTGTATAAAAGGTAAGCATTAAGATTTTCCATGGGAAAATTATAGCATAAGATTTATAGAAATTTTACAGAATTCAACATAAAAAACGATTGATTTTTAATACTGCATTGATATAATAATATCGTTTGCTGGACGTTTAGAAGAGCAAAAAATGGGGAATTTTTGTAGTTAAAACTCGCGAGGATAAAAAATCATGCAAGAATACGTATTTAAATTAAACAAGCGTCCCGATGATTCTCAGGTTATTGAATACAATAATCCTTTGTTTTATTGCTATTTTGACAAGCATAGATATCCTAAGGAGAATGCTTACAGAGTAGGGGAGCACTGGCATGAAGACATTGAAATAATGTATGTAACGGACGGAGTGCTTAATTTTAGAGTAAACGGAGAAAACTTTCTTTTAAAAAAGGGAGAAGGTGTATTTGTAAATTCAAGAAGAATCCACTCTAACTGGACAAAGAAAGATGAAGACTGCGAATTTATCTGTATGATAATGCATCCTTCATATTTTTGCGCGTCTCCTTATGTGGAGCAAAAATATATTGCTCCCCTTTTATCAAACTCTTCTTTTGATTACATTATTTTAAATCAAAATGACTGGACCAAAGAAATTCTTGAAGGAATCTCTTCGGTTTTTGATGAAAAGCCCAATACAGCTTCTTTTGAGCTAAAAATTCTTGAAAGCGCTTATAAATGCATGAGGCTTATCTACGAAAACTATGATACTTCGGAGATTATACCTCAGACTGCGCCCATTCATTTAAATACATTCAAACAGATGCTTAACTATCTTCAGAATCACTATATGGAGAAGCTTTCTTTGGATGAAATTGCTAAGGCAGGAAATGTGGGTAAAACCCTTTGCGCGAAGCTCTTTAAAAAGTATGTTAATGCCACTCCCGGAGACTATCTTATTACATATAGGATAGTAAAGAGCACCGACATGCTTAGAAATACAGATCTTTCGATTACCGATATCGCATACAAATGCGGATTCACAAGCGGTAGTCATTTCACCAAAACTTTTGGCGAGATAATAGGCTGCACACCCAATAAATACAGGAATCTTGGCTGTAATGAACTTGGCTATGCAGGTCATCTTGCGTATTTAAAACAAAAATAGTGTTGACAATTATTTAAATTGGTTTATAATGAACATATGAACAGTTGAACATATGAGAAAGGATTAAAAAATGGACGAAAGGATATATGATTTAGCTGATTTGTTTAAAGTATTTTCAGATTCCACAAGAATCAGGATTCTATATCTTCTTTTGGAAGGTGAAAAAAACGTAAGTGATATATCCGACGAACTTTCAATGAATCAGTCAGCTGTATCACATCAATTAAAAACATTAAAACAGAGCGATTTAGTGAAGGTTAGGCGTGAAGGAAAGGCGATGTTTTACAGTTTGTCCGATTCCCACGTTGAATCTATCTTAAAAATCGGGATGGAACATATTTTGGAGGAGTGAAATATGAAGAGAACATTTATTTTGGAAGATTTGGATTGCGCACACTGCGCACAGAAGATTGAAGATGCTGTTGCAAAGATTGACGGCGTTTCAAATTGTAAGGTTACATTCCTTACACAGAAGCTTGTTTACGATGTAGATGATGACAAGAATGACGCAGTAGAAAAAGAAATGAAAAAGATTGTTAAAAGCACAGAGCCTGACGTAACTGTAAAGGCAGTTTAATCGGTGGGGAGATTGCTTAGATAAACCGGGGGATGCGCTTTGCATCCCCTATTATTTGGAGAAAAACTATGACGAAGAAACTAAAAAAGAAAATAATCAGAGTCGGAATCGGAGCCCTTTTATTCATAGCGGCCGTTATTGTTTCAAAAGTTGCAAACGTATATGTAGGCCTTGCAATTTTTATTGCAGCATACCTTGTGCTTGCGATAGATGTGCTTAAAAATGCGGCTATAAACATTTCTCATGGCCATATATTTGACGAAAACTTCCTTATGATGGTGGCAACCTTCGGAGCTTTTTTCTGTAAGGAATACGGAGAAGCCGTAGCTGTTATGCTTTTTTACCAGGTGGGCGAATGCTTCCAGACTTATGCGGTTAATAAATCAAGAAAATCCATTAAGTCATTAATGAGCATAAGACCTGACTTTGCAAGAATAGAAGTTGACGGCGAAGAAAAAGAAGTTGATCCTTCGGAAGTAAACATCGGTGACATTATTATCATTAAGCCGGGCGAACGTGTTCCTTTGGACGGTAATATCATAGAGGGAAGAAGCGCTATGGATACGGCGGCAATCACAGGCGAGAGCCTTCCTAAAGAAGTTGGCCCGGGAGAACTTGTTGTCAGCGGCTGGGTGAATAAATCAGGTGTAATAAAGGTAAGCGTAACTTCTAACTTCTCTCAGTCAACGGTTTCAAAGATTTTGGAACTTGTTGAAAAGGCAAGTGAAAAGAAGGCTAAAGCAGAGCAGTTTATCACTGTATTTTCAAGGTATTACACTCCTTCCGTTGTTGGAGCTGCAGCCCTTTTATTTATAGCCGGAGCTTTAATAACGGGTGATACTTTAACATGGATGTACAGAGCAATGACATTCCTTCTTATATCCTGCCCTTGTGCATTGGTTATAAGCGTACCCCTTTCTTTCTTTGGCGGAATCGGTGGCGCCGGCAAGGTTGGTATCCTTATTAAGGGCGGCAACTACATGGATACGCTTTCTAAAATTGACACTCTTGTCCTTGATAAAACAGGTACGGTTACAAAAGGTAATTTTGCTCTTAAGCATATAGAGCCTTCGAAGTATTTTGAAGATGCGCATAAAGGTAAGGCAAAAGAAACACTTCTTAAAATAACGGCTATTGCGGAAAGCTACTCAACACACCCCATCGCAGCTTCCATTGTCGAAGCATACGCAGAAAAGATTGATAAAAAGGATGTGGGAGAGATTACGGAAATTGCCGGTAAAGGTATTTGCGCAGAAATCGGTAAAGATAAGGTATATGTAGGTAACAGAAAGCTTATGGCTGATGTTATTATTCCGGACGATGAAAAAGAGACTGATACATGTCTTTGCGGAATCGATGAAGGCACAATCGTATACATTGCCGTAAACGACAGGCTTGCGGGACATATGCACATAGTCGATGAGGTAAAAGAAAACGCAGCGGTTTCTTTGGCCGAATGTAAGAAAGCAGGCATCCGTAAAATCGTGATGCTTACAGGAGATAACGAAAGAACGGCAAATGCAGTATGTAAAGCGGTTGGAATCGATGAATACAGAGCAAACTTAACTCCTATGGATAAGGTAAAAGCCTTGGAAGAAATTATGGGAGAAAGCGGTGTGAATGTTGTTGCTTTTGCAGGTGACGGTATCAACGATGCTCCTGTTCTTACAAGAGCGGATATTGGTATCGCCATGGGAGCCATGGGCTCTGATGCAGCTATCGAAGCTGCGGACGTAGTCATCATGACAGACGATCTTTCAAAGATTTCCAAAGCTAAAAAGATAGCAGCAAAAACAATTCGAATAGTTAAAGAAAACATAGTGTTTGCATTAGCAATAAAGCTTTTGGTGCTTGTGCTTGCAGCCTTTGGTATAGCCCACATGGGCGCCGCCATCTTCGCCGATGTTGGCGTTGCATTCCTTGCTATAATGAACGCTTTGAGAGCATTAAAATAATATATTAGCCCCAGTAATTAAGTCTCGATTTAATTGCTGGGGCTTTTATTGGCAGAGAGTTTTGAATCCTT
>CACZQX010000134.1 GCA_902783445.1 uncultured Lachnospiraceae bacterium | reverse complement strand
TTTTCAACAAGTCCCGTATATTTTCTTCCGAAAATTTTCTCGAACTTTTCTTCCGCTTCTTTGACAGCTTCTTTTGCTCTTAATAAGCCTTCGTGGGCTTTAAATTTAAACTGCATGTTATAGTCCGGACCCGCCGTAAAAGCAAGATTTTTCGGATTGTCGAGATCAAGTTTGTTTTCCGTTTCATAAGGCGGAAGAAATTCTTCAGCCTGTTCTTTGGTCGGAACATCCACAACTTCATAGGTGTGGGTAAGGATAAATCCATCGAGATTGGCCATAAAAGGAGTTGAAACTTCCTTTTTTTCGGCTACATAATAGCCAATCAAGGCCAAATCCAGGGCTTCCTGGGCGTTTTCCGCATATGCCTGAATCCAACCGTGATCGAGCAAGGATATTGAATCTCTCTGGTCTCCGTAAATGTTCCAAGGCAGGGCAGTTGACCTGTTTGCATTCATCATTAAAATCGGGAAACGTCCCCCGGATGCATATGTCAAGCATTCTGCCATATATAAAAGTCCTTGTGATGATGTTGCCGTGAAAGCTCTGGCCCCCACGCTTGAAGCACCCATAGCACATGAAAGTGCCGAATGTTCAGACTCCACATGGATAAATTCTGCCTTAAGGCTTCCATCCTCCACCATCTCGGAAAGTCTTTCAACCACTATGGTCTGCGGTGTTATGGGATAGGCGGAAATAACGTCCGGTCCGGCAAGTCTTACGCCTTCCGCGAAGGCTTCGTTGCCCGATAAAAATTTCTTTGCCATTATTTTTCCACCTCCATAGTTATTGCTTTAGGTTTACATAATGTTTCGCATATGCCGCAGCCCTTGCAAAAATCATAATCAATATCAACTTTTTTATCTTTTTTAAATATTACTCCGTCCGGACAGTGCAAATAGCACTGCAAGCATCCCACGCATTTGCTTTCGTCTATCACCGGTTTTAGATTTCTCCAACCGGCGTTTTTTGAAACCAAATATCCTGCCTCATAGGATGTGGAATCCGGAATATCCTCAAGTTTATTCGGAATAAATTCCCTCAAGTATGGTTTCATTGTCATATCTCCTTTTAAATAAACTTAATCAACCGGCTTTCAAAGAAAGTTTTTCGGGAAGCGAAAAAGCTTCAAATGCTGCCTTTATGTTCTTTTCGTGAAGTTTTTCAGGCATTCCTTCTTTAATGGCCGTCTCTATCATTTTTTCATCTATTGCGGATGAAATCCTTGCAAATGCACCAAGCATTATTGTGTTAACTATAGGCGCTTTCAAATATTCGTATGCAATTTTGTTTGCATCTATTGTGATGATTCTTTCATCATCATATTCTTTTGTTGTGTTAAGTATTATCTTTCCGCCTTCTTTAAGTTCCAAAAAGGCGCTTTCATCAAAAAGTGTTTCATCCAAAAAGATGCTGTAATCGGCTTTTTTTATCTCACTTCTGTTGCCGATAGGCTTATTATCAAGCTTTGTAAAGGCTCTTATGGGTGCACCTCGTCTTTCGGGACCGAAGGAAGGAAATGCCAACGCATATTGCTCATCCTCCGAAACATAAGCTATTCCCAAAAGTCTTGATGCTGTAAAAGCGCCCTGGCCGCCTCTTCCATGCCATAATATTTCCAACATTTCAAATCATCCTTTCCTTATCTTTTCCACTTAAGCAGGTATTTTTGCAATTTGTTAAACAAAAACGAAATCGCCACAACCACAATACCTATAATGATTATTCCAAGAATTGTTCTTGTGTAATCTCCGAAATCGGAGTAGTTTTTAACGTAGTATCCAAGTCCGTCTCTGGCACCAATCATTTCCGCCGATGTAAGCAAAATAAAGGAAACCGTTAAGCCTTGGTTACATCCTATGAAAATCTGCGGAAGCGCTGCGGGAAGTATTACAGAAAACATCATCGTAAATGTGTTAACGTTAAGTACTTTTGCCGAGTCCGTTATTTTCTTGTCCACATTCATAACGCCGCTCATAGTACTGGCAAGTACCGGCCAAAATGTTGCCAAGAATATTACCATTACCGATACCGACCTGAATGTGGGAAGAAGTGCAATTCCGTAAGGAATATAAACAATAGGAGGAATTGCGCTTACAAATTTAAATATATATGTTGCCGCGGTTCCGATTCTTGCACTCCATCCGAGGAAAAGTCCCAGTGGAATGGCTATCGCTGCCGCAATCAAATATCCTTGTACTATTATTAATAATGAGCTTTTTACATTTATTAAAATCTGCGGCAGATCTTCCACAAACTGGGCAAAAACCCTGCCCGGAGGCGGAAAAAGCGCTTCTCTTATCCATACAAATTTTGCCGATGCAAGAGTCCATACTATAAGGAATATGAATATGACTCCGACAATATCCAAAAACAGTGTTAAAGCCATCGGTTTTTTAATAAATACGGAGCCGATAAGAAGCAATGCTTCAATGGCAAGCGCCACAACGATTACATATATTCCTTCCGATGGTTTTTCGCATCTGTCCGGCAAAAACTGTATTGCAACCAAGATTATGAAAAATAAATGTGTAAGCCTTAAAAATCGTTTTTTCAATGTCATTACAATACAACCTCGCTTCCACCAATCTTACTTGCTATATCTCTGTAGAACAGTGACATGAGCTTGTTGCGAAAAGTTGTATACTCTTTTGTTTGAACAAGAGATGCGCGATCTCTCGGTCTTTCAAAAGGAACATCTATTTCTTTGAAAACTCTGCCCGGCGATCCCGAAAGCATTACTATTCTGTCCGAAAGAAGTATTGCTTCGTCAATGTCATGGGTGACAAATATAACCGTCTTCTTTTCTGTCTTTCCGTCGCCTTCCCAAAGTTTTAAAAGAAGTTCTTGAAGAACGATTCTGTTTTTCGCATCAATGGCTCCGAAAGGCTCATCCATAAGAAGAATTTCCGTATCCATGGCCAGAGCTCTTGCAATGGCAACTCTTTGCTGCATACCGCCGGATAACTGTGAAGGATATTTACCCGTAAAGCCTTCAAGGCCTACCTTTTCGAGGAAAATATCAGCTATCTTCAGTCTTTCTTTTTTAGGCATCTTGGGTCTAACCTGTTTTATACCGAAAGCAACATTTTTTCTGGCGCTCATCCAAGGAAAGAGTGAATAGTTTTGGAAAACCACGCCTCTGTTTGTTCCGGTTCCTTCAATCTGTTTTCCGTCAATAAGAATGTTTCCTTTTGACGGTTTTCTAAGACCTTCAAGAATGCTAAGGAGTGTACTTTTTCCGCATCCGCTGGAACCGATGACGCTTACAAACTCCCCCGCTTCCACCTTAAAGCTCAAATCTTCAAGTGCTGTATATTTACTGCTTTTTTCAACATAATCAACCGATAAATGATTTATTTCTATCTTGCTCATGTCATAACCTCTTTATTTAAGTTTTCCGCCACTGCTTATTTAAACAGTGGCGGAAAATTTAATCTTTATTATTCGTACTGATCAAAATGATCTTTTAATGTGTTATAAACTTCATCATCAGGATTTTCTTCCAACAAACTGTTTAATGCCTTATCGTAAATATCGATGTTGTAAAGTGCTTCAATGTCATAGTCCGCTGTGTATCCCAATTCCACTATAGAATCTTTTAAAGCTACTGTTCCTTTCTTATCAGGGTCAGGTACCGATGTACCGTATCCGCCGTAAACTTCTGTTCTTATGAAATCTTCTTCAATATCAATGTAAACTTTAATATCTTTGATTGTCTGTTCTTCATTTTCCTGAGAGAACTTGTATGCTTTTATAAGTGCTCTTTCAAAAGCGTTGTATGAGTTAGGATATTTAGCGAGTGCATCCGTTGGAGCAACCTGACGGCAGCAAGGCTGGTTCTGTAATGCAGGCTCTTCAGAGCAACGGTATACTATTTCATATCCCTGTGACTGTGCAAGTGATGCATATGGTGAGTAAACGCTGGATGCATCGATTGTATCGTTTTGAAGTGCATTGTATGCATCTTTCTGGCTTTCGAAGTAAACAATGTTTACCTTATCCTCGCCTTCGCCGATTTCAATGTTTGCATTTTTAAGTAAAATCTGTAATTCGGCATCCTGTACACTGTTTTTTACGGATGCAACATTCTTTCCTTTAAGGATTGAAACATCCCAGTCTTTTAAGCCTTCGGTATACTGTGATTTGATTACGTATCCGTGACCGTTTGTCATTGCACCGCCAAAGATCGTAAGGTCGTGACCGCTGCTTTGGAATGTGAGTGCAGGAACGGATCCGATAAAAGCTACATCAAGTTTGCCGGATTCAAGGCCCGTTACCATTTCATTTGCATTTGAAAACTGAGTTAATGTTACGTTTAAGCCTTCTTCTTCGAAGAAACCTTCTTCTTTTGCCACAAATGCAAGGAGGTGGGCTGTTGAATTTAAGTGACCGAGTTCAAAATCTGTTTTTTCAAGCTCGGCGCCGCTTGCATTTGCCTCTGTGTTGTCTTTATTGTCCGATTTGCCCTTATCGCAAGCTGTAAGTGAAAAAACGCTTACGGCTGCAATAGCCAATAGTAAAAATCTTTTTAATATCTTTTTCATTATGTATTGTCCTTCCTTTGTTCAAACTGTAATTCTTATACTTTTATTTAAATGTTATTCGCCGCAACAATCAGGTATGTTTGTGGCTTCAACGTCTGCTTCCTTTTCCATACAACACTCTTTTTTTACGTTGTCTTCTTCAGAGCAACAAGAGCGCTCTTTGTTTGCGTAAGCAAATCCGGAAAAAATAGCAACGGCTGCAACAATCAAAAGTATTAACAACAATTTTTTCATGTTCTTGCAACTCCTTTCTCTAAGCTTTTTTAAGAATATACAGTTAAATCAAGGCATCGTCCAATACATGCTATTTATACCAAGTTATATACTAGGTTTATAACTACAGATTTAAATTCTTTTTCATCTCCTCAATATACATATTGGCAAGATCGCTTAATATAGCATTTTTTCTGTGAATATAGCCTATATTCATACTACCGCCCACAACATCTTTTCCGATTTCGAAAGGGATTGTAAGATAATCGCTTCCGTTTAATTCTTCGCAAATAATTCCGGAACACAATGTGTATCCATTAAGCCCGATCATAAGATTAAGCATGGTAGCCCTATCATTTGCCTTTATTAATTTGGGATATTCATTGGTGCTTAAAAGTTCTTCCGCAAAATAGAAAGAACTGTATACACCCTGTTCAAAGGAAAGACATGGATATTCAAGCAGCTCCTCAAGCTTTATTTTCTTCTTTTTTGCAAGAGGATGACCTTTCCAAAGATATACAAAAGCCTTGCATTCAACAAGTGGTGTAAATACAAGGCTGTTGGATTTGAGGATTTTTTTTATTTGTTTTTCGTTGAATTCGCTCATATAAATTATGCCCAATTCACTTCGTCCTGTATTTACATCATCTATAACCTCTTTCGTCTTTGTCTCCCTAATTGCAAACTCATATTTGCTGATATCATGCTTGCTTACCAAGTCCACAAAGCTTTTAACCGCAAAGGAATAGTGCTGTGTGGAAATGCCGAATTTTTTCTTGGTATTTGGATCTTTTATGTATTTTTCATGCAAAATCTCGTATTGATGGACAACCTGTCTTGCATATTGAATAAATTCCATTCCGTCGTTGGTAAGTGTTGCTCCTCTTCCGCTTCTGTTAAATATTACTATTCCTATCTCTTTTTCAAGCTCGGTTATGGCACTTGACAAAGACGGCTGAGAAACATACAGTTTTTCCGCCGCCTTGTTTAAAGAGCCTTCTTTTGCAATTATATCCATGTATTTAAGTTGTTGAATTGTCATGCTTTTCTCCTTTTTTATCAGATATTTTGATAAAAGCTTTCGTTGAATTCATCGGACTTTTTGGCCGTAATTATATGAATGTTTTCGTAGGCTCTTTGATTGTCCCTTCTTCCTTCAAAATATCTTCTTTGTATCAAATCCGGTGTAGCATGGTCGTCGACCATAAAACCGTATTTTCCAAGGCTTTCCTTCACTTCATCCGGCTTGTAGCCATGTTTCATGGGTTCTCCCAAAAAATCAGTAATCTGTGCAAGTTCTTTCACTCGCTTTGCCGCATTTTTTCCAAAAGTCGTGTCATCAGGAAAGTCAAATATCAGCTTGCTGCCGTAGGATGTAAGTTTTTCGATGGTTTCAATATTCTTTTCAAAATCCGAATATGAAAGATAATAAGTAACACCCAGTATCACAAACATAGACGGCTTATTTACATCAAAGCCGGATTCTATCAGTTTTTCGGCCATATCATCTTTTTCAAAATCAACTGAAACATATCTTACGTTTTCCGGTATTTGCCACTCAAGTTCTTTAATTCTTTCCCTCTTATAACGCCCCGTATCGGGATGATCTATTTCATAAGTTATGATATGGGGATTATTATTTCTGAAAGCAAATGTGTCCATACCAGCACCGCATATAGCATACTGACATTGGCCTCGCTCTGCCGCAAAGCGAAGCAGCTCCTTTTCCGTGTACGCAGCTCTAAACAAAGGAATCGGGGAAATATACTCATTTAACTTGTCTTTAATATTCTCGCGTTTAAACGAATACGAAGGATTGAAAAGTTCCTTTTTATAATCGTGTTCAATAAGTTGCCCTATTTCCTCGTAATTATCCCTTCCCATAATGTCGTAAGCCAGATAATCATCAAATATCTTATTTTTTTCATAATTGGAATGATAAGCCCTGGCAAAGGCGCAAAGCTTCGCCGTTGTGCTTTCTGTATCCTCTATCATAAAATCACCTCTTTATAATACTTAAATAGTATGTTAATAGGTATTAATTTATATGTAAGGACATGTTTTGTCAAGACTAATTCCTTGTATAAATAACAGGTTTTTTATTGTGTGCAATCTCTTAAAAACACAAACCTGCAAAAACATTTTTCTTTTTTTTTAACAAATACATTGACAGCCCCCGCTTATTATGTATAATAATATCTGGTTTAGAAATACTAAACTTTAAGTTTAGTATAAACTAATCATTTCAAAATCGAC
Source organism: uncultured Lachnospiraceae bacterium (assembly GCA_902783445.1). Classification (GTDB taxonomy): domain Bacteria; phylum Bacillota; class Clostridia; order Lachnospirales; family Lachnospiraceae; genus RUG12871. The sequence continues at coordinate 8,597 of CACZQX010000134.1, read as the reverse complement.
TTTTTGTTCAAATCAAATATCTAAAATTAAATGATAATAATTCATGGAGACTGTTATGGACATAGGTAAAAAAATAAAAGAGCTTCGCGTTTTGAAAGGCTTGACTCAGGAAGAGCTTGCCGACCGTTCGGAGCTTTCAAAGGGGTTTGTTTCCCAGCTTGAAAACAATTTAACTTCCCCTTCCATTGCAACACTTATAGATATTTTGCAGTGTTTGGGTACCAACATTCACGAATTTTTCGAGCCGGAAGCAGCAGAGCAGATTGTTTTTAAGGATGAGGATTACTTTGAAAAAACAGATGCGGAATTAAAAAACAAAATTGAATGGATTATTCCAAATGCCCAGAAAAACATTATGGAGCCAATAAGGCTTACACTGGAAGCCGGCGGTGAAACCTATCCCGACAATCCCCACGAGGGCGAGGAATTCGGTTATGTTTTATCGGGCAGGATTACCATTCATCTGGGTAACAAAGAATTCAGCGCTTCAAAAGGCGAATCCTTTTATTTCACTCCCGATAAAAAGCACTACATCAGCGCAGATAAGAAGTCGGAGATTATATGGGTAAGCTCGCCTCCAAGCTTCTGATTTATGCACAAGCCATAAGTATTAAGCGCCGAACTTTAATAAGGCGTTTATATTCAAAATTTAAATAAATGTGTTTGTTAAATATACAGTAAAAAAGGAGTCATTAAATGGCAGGAGAAAAATTAATCAATCTTGAAAACATTTCCAAATCTTATGGTTCTCATACCGTTTTAGATGAGTTGAATCTTTACATAAGAGAAAACGAATTCGTAACGCTTCTTGGACCAAGCGGCTGCGGTAAAACCACCACTCTTCGCATTTTGGGCGGTTTTGAGCATCCGGACAAAGGTCGTGTCATATTCGAAGAGCAAGATATTACAAGACTTGCACCAAACAAGCGTCAACTAAATACGGTATTTCAAAAATATGCCTTGTTTTCTCATATGACAATTGCGGAAAACATTGCATTTGGGCTTAAAATCAAGAAAAAATCAAAGGCTTATATTAAAGATAAAATCGCATATGCCTTAAAGCTTGTTAACTTAGAGGGCTTTGGAGACCGTATGCCGGACTCTTTATCCGGCGGCCAGCAACAGCGCGTAGCCATTGCGAGAGCCATAGTTAACGAACCCAAGGTTTTGTTGCTTGACGAGCCTTTGGGAGCATTGGACTTAAAGCTCAGACAGGATATGCAATACGAACTTATTCGCCTTAAAAACGAACTTGGTATCACCTTTGTATATGTAACTCACGACCAGGAAGAAGCTCTTACAATGTCGGATACAATCGTTGTTATGAACCAGGGTTACATACAACAAATAGGTACTCCCGAGGATATATACAACGAACCGCAAAACGCTTTTGTTGCTGACTTTATCGGTGACAGCAATATTATAAGCGGCACAATGATTGAAGATAAACTGGTAGAGTTTTTGGGAGTTAAATTCCCTTGTGTCGATGAGGGCTTTGGCAACAATACTCCCGTTGACGTGGTTATCCGTCCGGAAGATGTGGAACTTGGAGCACCCGGTAGCGGACGTCTTGACGGTGTTATCACAAATATCATCTTTAAGGGTGTACACTACGAAATGGAGCTTATGGCAAACGGCTTTGAATGGCTTGTACAAAGCACCAAATTCCACCCGGTGGGTGAACACGTGGGCATAAATGTGGATCCTTTCAATATTCAGATTATGAACAAACCTGAATCAGAGGACGAAGAAGCTGCTGCCATAGACCCGGAAGCAGCCACACTTGACGAAGAATAATCTTGCCAATGAGGAAATAAAAATGAGTAGAAAAAGATTACAATTGTTTGCAACGCCTTATATCATTTGGATTGCAGCATTTATCATAATCCCTTTGATTATAGTTGCAATATACGCCCTTACGGATTCAAGCGGGGCATTTACACTTGATAACATAAAAGCAATCGGTATTCCAAAATACGCAAGATCACTTGGAATTTCTTTGCTTTTATCTCTTATAACCACGGCAATTTGCTTTTTTATAGCCTATCCCGTTGCATTAATACTTAAGAGTTTGAAGATTAAAAATCAAAACTTCATCCTTTTTATTTTCATCCTCCCTATGTGGATGAACTTCTTGCTCAGAACTTATGCTTGGAAGACGATTCTTATTCCAAACGGTTTATTGGACAATTTTTTGGAGTTTTTCGGTATAACGGGCTTTAACTTTTCCGATTCGGCCGCAGCAATACTCTTTGGTATGGTATACGACTTTTTGCCTTTTATGATTATGCCGATTTACAACACGGTTATCAAAATCGATGACAATTTAATCAATGCATCCAGAGACCTTGGAGCGGGCTATTTTACAACTCTTCGTAAAATCGTGCTTCCTTTAAGTGTTCCCGGAATTATAAGCGGAATCATTATGGTTTTTGTTCCGTCACTTACAACCTTTGCGGTTTCCAAAATCCTCGGAGGCAGCAAATATCTCCTTATAGGTGATGTGATAGAAAATCAGTTTATGACGGCTTACGATTGGCATCTCGGTGCCGGCATAAGTTTTGTCCTTATGATATTTATTATTATCTATATTGTTATTCAAAACTTTATTGATAAAGATGAGGGGGCGAATCTTATATGAAAAAACATTTTGTGGGAAGAAAGATTTATCTTGCAATAGTGCTTATTTTTCTTTATGCACCTATTGTACTTTTGATTGCCCAGGCATTTAACAAATCCACATCTTTATCGGTGTGGGGTGGATTCACCTTTGAATGGTTTGCCGCTTTGGGAGAAGCCGATGACATTTTGGAAGCTCTTAAAAACACACTTGCCATAGCCTTACTTGCAACCCTTTTTGCCACAATACTGGGCACAATCGCATGCATTGCTTTGGTTAATATGAAAAAGAAAGTCAGAAGTGTAATAATGGGATTTTCAAACATTCCTCTTTTGAATGCGGAAATCGTAACGGGTATATCATTCCTTTTACTCTTTTCAATACTTGGAATTGCCCTAAGCTTTGGCACCGTTCTTATTGCTCACATTGCATTTTGTGTGCCTTATGTGGTCTTAAGTGTAATGCCTAAGTTAAAACAAGCGGACAATATGACTTACGAGGCAGCCTTGGACCTTGGTGCATCGCCGGTGAAAGCCTTCTTCAAAGTTGTTTTACCGGATATTTTTCCGGGAATTATCTCCGGTGCCCTTTTGTCTTTTACTCTTTCACTTGATGATTTTGTAATTACTTACTTTGCAAAGGGACGCGGTTTTAATACGCTTTCTACACTTATTTATGCAGAAACAAAAAGAGGAATCAGACCTGAAATTTATGCTATTTCAACAATCTTATTTGTTGTAATATTTGTTGCTTTGTTGGCTATGAACAGACCAAAAAAAGAAAAATCAGTTCAAAAATAAGCAAAAAGGATTTTACAAAAATGAAATTTACTAAAGTTTTAGCTATATTATTGGTATCATCCACCCTTATATTATCGGGCTGTGAATCACAATCCGACTCGGAATCAATAGCGAATTCCAACAATATTTTATATGTATACAACTGGGACGAATATATCGCAGACGGCGTAATCGAGATGTTCGAAGAAGAAACGGGCTATACAGTGGTATATGACGTTTTCGAAACCAACGAAGGCCTATATGCCAAGCTTGCCTCAGGTGATATCTCCTATGATGTAATATGCCCATCGGATTATATGATTGCAAAAATGATTGCAAATGATATGCTGGAGCCTATTGATTATTCAAAGATTCCAAATCTTAAATACATTGGCGATGACTATATAGAAAGCTCGAAATCATTCGATCCGGACTTTGCCTACAGCGTGCCTTACACCTGGGGAACCGTGGGTATTCTCTACAATACCACTATGGTTGATGAGGAAATAGACAGCTGGAGCATTCTATTTGACGAGAAATACAGGCATAACATCGTTATGCTCGACAGTGTACGAGATTCTTATGCGGTTGCTTTAAAATACCTTGGATACTCTCTTAATACTTTGGATGAAGAAGAACTTGCCGAAGCTACAGAGCTTTTGATTAAGCAGAAGCCTATTGTACAGGCCTATGAAGTAGACTACGCAAGAGAGCGCATGATAAACAACTCAGCCGCCATGGCCGTCATTTATTCGGGTGAAGCTCTCTATTCTCAGGACTACAACGAGGATTTGGAATATGTTGTTCCAAAAGAAGGCTCAAACATTTGGATTGACGGTTGGGTCATTCCAAAAAATGCCGAAAACAAAGAGGCTGCACATGCATGGATAGACTTTATGTGCCGTCCCGACATAGCCAAAATGAACCTTGAATACATCACCTACTCGACTCCTAACACGGAAGTTTACGATATGCTTGATGATGAAGATTTGAAAAGTTCAACAACTCTGTTTCCGGACAGTGACATAACCGATAGATGCGAGGCCTTTTCCTACCTTGGAGAAGAGGGCGACAAATACTATAACAACCTTTGGGAAGACGTAAAAGCAGCGGCCAATTAGCCGCTGCTTTGTCTTTACGCTATCCACATCCCAAAGAGAATCAATCACTTTCCAGACTTATGGTAATATCCACATTTCCGTTTGCAAGAAGTGTAGTCATTTCAGCAGCGCTCTTATCCGTGATATGGCCGAGTTTTGTGTAAGCCCAGGCGTTGCTGCCATAGAATACAACTATCTGATTTCCGGAATATAATACAATATCTCCGGCCTGCGTGGTGGTCTGCGTATCATTGCTTGGAATACTTGTACCCAGCGGTCCGACCTGCTCAAAGCCTCCATACATGGACATGCTGATTGTTAAAGGGGCATCCCCACACAAGTCTTTTAACGCTTGGACGGATTCGTTGTCTTCCCAGGCTACGTTAACCTCAGTGTCCGCTATTGTCATTTTAAGTGTTTTTTTGATATCGTCACTCGCTTCTTTTGTTTTTGCATCCTCTGTTGTTACTTCCTCTGTTTTATCCAAAGACTCTGCGGTATTTAAAACTGTTTCGGCTTTTTTCGAAACTGTCTCTGTCTTATTATCTTTTCCGCATCCTGCAAAGACAAGTCCCATCGCCGCTATTACTGCTGTCACAAACATTACTGTTGGTTTTCTTTTCAATATTATCCCTACTTTCGCTTAAAATGGTTTATTGATTTCACTTTATAAATTGTATCATTAAAAGGAAAGATTGGGCAAATGATATCTATTGGACAAAGGGGTTGACTTTTTCTGCTTATTTTTTTCTTCTCTTTTTCAGTTGCCGCTTGCTTTCGTTCCCTTGGTGTCTCGCTTTTGCACCTTAAGGTCACGTAAATTTATTTCTTTGTTTTTGTACTTAACGGTCTCCGATTCCAAAGGATCAAGCACATATACTTTCTCAATAAAGTCGTCTTTTATAAGCTTGATTCCTCGAACACCGATTGCGCCCTTTTTCTTTTCCGGCACTTCGTTAAGCTTAAATCTTAAGAAGACTCCCTGGTTTGTCTGAAGTACAACCATTTTCTCGGTTTTGAAGCTTCCGTCGTCTTCCGTTTCCGCCGAAGCTTCTTTACTTCCCGAAGCGTTCGAATCCGCAGCATCGTTGGAGCCGCCTGCCGGCGATGTATCAAACATATCCAGATTAAATCTCATCTGATTATCTTCGCTTTCAACCATATCGTCGATAAAGCCGTTTTCAAAGCTATCCGGCAAATCACCGTCAAACAATTCAATTCCGTCCATGCCGAAGTCATCATCGGAACCGCCGCTTAACATTACGGGCATTTCGTCCTCTTCGTAGAATCCTTCCATTCCAATATGAAGCGTCGGAAGAAGGGAAACGCTTATAACTTCGTCCCCGTCTCCAAGCTTTGTTGCCGCAACGGTACGCTTTATAACATCAAACTCGGATGCATCCACAAATTTCATCATACCAAGCTTTGTAACAAACAAAATCTTGTTGTTTTTAAGGCTTTCGGATGCATTGATATAGACAATATCTTCGGTTTTACTGCTGTAATTTCCAAGGTTATCTATTGCCACGCCTTTATCTCTGAACTTCTTAAACGGCACATCTATAACCTTTATTTGATGCATGTTTCCAAGATTTGTGAAAATGCATATTTTCTCCGTATTCATACAAGGAATAAAGTATTTGTTTTCCTCTTGTATAGCCTCTTTGTTACGCTCGTAAGAAGCGGGATCGATGGTTTTTGCATAGCCGAAGCGGTCCATAATAAATACCACTTCCTGCTCCACAATGGCATTTTCCTCGTATACGGCCTCTTCACCGTCTTCAATAACAGTACGGCGTTCCAAGGCGTAGGACTTTTTGATATGCTCCAAATCCTTAATAATAACCTTTGTCATTACCTTTGGATTTGCAAGTATTTCTTCATACTCTTTTATCTGTGCAAGAAGCTCTTCATATTCTTTCTTAAGCTGCAATATCTCAAGTCCGATAAGGCGATGAAGTCGAAGATCCAAAATCGCCTGAGTTTGCTTCTCGGTAAACAAAAGCTCTTTTGCCGCTTTTTCCGACTCTTTTGTTTTGAATTTAATCTTATCCGTAACGCCTTTGCATAAGCATTCTTTGGCATCCGCAAGAGACTTTGAACCTCGAAGAATTTCGATAATAAGGTCGATGCAATCGCATGCCGTAATAAGACCTTCTTTTATTTCTTTTTGCTCGTAATCTCTGTCTAAAAGAGTTTTGTATTTTCTTCTTGTAATCTCGAATTGGAAGTTTACATTATGCTCGATAATTTGCTTAAGACTTAAAGTTTCGGGACGTCCGTCCACAACCGCAAGCATATTTACGCCGAATGTGTCTTCAAGCTTTGTCTTTTTGTAAAGCATGTTTTTAAGCTTTTCCACGTCGGTGTTTTTCTTAAGTTCCAAAACGATTCTTATGCCTTCTTTTGAAGATTCGTTGGAAATATCGGTAATGTCCGTTGTCTTTCTTGATTCAACCAAATCGTAAACATCCGATAAAAACTTGCCGATTCCCGCACCCACCATTGTGTACGGAATCTCGGTAATTACAAGCTTATCTTTGTCTGTTTTTCTTTTACCCGGCTCAAACTCCACTTTTCCTCTGAGTTTGATTTTGCCGCTTCCGCTTTTGTAAATATCCAAAAGCTCTGATTTATTAACAACCAAGCCTCCCGTCGGGAAGTCAGGACCTTTGATGTGTTCCATCAATTGCTCGATAGTGATGTTATTGTTTTTCATATAAGCAATAACACCATCCAAAACTTCGGACAAATTGTGGGTAGGTATGCTTGTTGTCATACCTACGGCAATACCTTCGGCGCCGTTAATAAGAATATTCGGCACTCTTACCGGCAAAACTTCCGGCTCTTTTTCCGTTTCATCGTAGTTTGGAACAAAATCAACAACGTCCTTGTCAAGATCCGCAAGGTATACTTCCTGGGTGAACTTCTTTAATTTTGCTTCCGTGTAACGCATTGCGGCTGCGGAATCACCTTCGATTGAACCGAAGTTTCCGTGTCCGTCAACAAGAGCCATGCCCTTTTTGAAGTCCTGCTCCAAAACAACCAAAGCATCATATATTGAGCTGTCGCCGTGAGGATGGTATTTACCCATGGCATCACCTACGATACGAGCCGACTTTTTGTGTGGTTTATCGTAGTTAAGTCCCAGCTCCTTCATGGCATAAAGCACACGACGCTGAACCGGTTTTAAGCCGTCTCTGATGTCCGGCAAAGCCCTGGCGGTAATAACGCTCATGGCATAATCAATATAAGATTTTTGCATCACTTCAGAATATTCTGTTCTGATTATGTCTCCCATTATGCGTCAACCTCCGCTTCCCTTGCATGTTCGTAAATAAAAGCCTTACGAATAGGCACGTCCGTACCCATAAGCATGCTTGTTACATCCGATGCCTGTTTTGCATCTTCTATTTCAACAAGTTTTAATACTCTTGTTTCCGGATTAAGTGTTGTTTCCCAAAGTTGGTCTGCATCCATTTCCCCAAGACCTTTGTAACGCTGGAGTGTAAAGTTTTGACCCGCATGCTCTTTTCTGTATGCTTCCAAAGCTTTATCATCGTAGAGATAAACTCCCTCGCCTTTTTTAGGTACAACCTTGTAAAGCGGCGGCATTGCAATATAAACATGTCCGCCCTGTATAAGTTCCGGCATAAATCTGTAAAAGAATGTAAGAAGCAGGGTTGAAATATGAGCCCCGTCCACATCCGCATCAGTCATGATTATTATTTTATGATATCTGAGTTTGCTGATATCAAAATCGTTGCCGTAGCCTTCGGAAAAGCCGCATCCGAAACCGTTTATCATTTCTTTGATTTCGGCATTGCCAAGCACCTTATCTATCGATGCCTTTTCAACATTTAAAATTTTACCTCGAAGAGGCATGATGGCTTGAATTCTTCTGTCTCTTGCGGTTTTAGCCGAACCTCCTGCGGAATCACCCTCAACGATAAATATTTCGCATTCTTCCGGATTCTTGCTTTCGCATGTTGCAAGTTTACCATTACCCGTAATGGAAAATTTAGGTTTTGAAAGAAGATTTGTTTTGCTTTTTTCTTCCTGTTTTCTGATTTTTGCGGATCTTTCGGCACAAGATAT
>CACZQX010000133.1 GCA_902783445.1 uncultured Lachnospiraceae bacterium | reverse complement strand
TTCAATAATATGCTGTTTTTCACCGAATTCAACCGATTGAATAATGTCATATCTCGGCTCTTTTGAATCGGGAACAACTTTAAAGCCAAGTTTTTCGTATATTGCAGCTGCAAAAACCGCACCTTTAACGGCACTTGCGGTAACTGTTGGAGCCATGAAAAAGCCTTGGAACAAGCTTTGCGTTACACCCAAAGAAGCGCCTACTTCTTTTCCCAAACCCGGTGTTGTAAGACGATATGCGGCATTTTCAACACAATCTTTTGTGCCGCAAATATATCCGCCGATCGGAGCAAGACCGCCGCCCGGATTTTTAATAAGAGAACCCACAACCATATCGGCACCGAAATCCGAAGGCTCTTTTTCGCATACGAATTCTCCGTAGCAGTTGTCTACCATTACAATAATATCCGAACGGATTTCTTTGATGAATTTGATAACACGACCGATTTCTTCCGGTGAAAGCGTAGGACGAGTCAAATAACCTTTTGAACGCTGAATTGCACACATTTTTGTTTTAGGAGTTATGGCTGCCTTAATAGCGTCAAAATCAAAACTTCCGTCTTCCTGTAATTCAACCTGCTTATAGCTGATTCCGTACTCTGCCAAAGATCCTTTTGCAGGTACGATACCTATAACCTGTTCCAATGTATCATACGGTTTTCCACTGACGCTTATCAATTCATCTCCCGGTCTCAAATTGGATGACAATGCAAGAGCAAGCGCATGTGTACCGCATACGATTTGTGGTCTTACAAGAGCATCTTCCGTATGAAAAACAGATGCATATACTTTTTCCAATGTTTCACGACCGAGATCGTTGTAACCGTAACCCGTTGATGGATTAAAATGAACATCACTTACTTTATTATCCTGAAATGCTTTTAAAACCTTAAGTTGGTTGATTTCGGCAATTGCGTCGAATTCTTCAAAACGTTCTTTTAGGTCTTTTTCCACTTTATTGCAAAAGTTTAAAACTTTATCATCGATACCGAATTCTTTATACATTTTATGCCTTCCTGTTCTTTATATTATGTTTTTGTTTTTTAATCTTTTAATCATTTCATCAAGAAGAAGATTTGAATCATTTGAAAATTCTTCATATTCAAGCATTTCAACGCATTTTTCGCGTCTAAACCATGTAAGCTGTCTTTTGGCAAAATGTCTGGTGTTTTGCTTGATTTTATCAAATGCTTCATCCTCGCTGCATTCGCCATCCAAAAAGGCATATATTTCCTTATAGCCGATTCCTTGCATAGAGGTCAAATTTCTTGAATATCCCAATGATTTCAGATTTGCAACTTCATCAATTATACCCTTGTTATGCATAATGTCAACTCTTTTGTTAATTCGATTATAGAGTTCTTCTCGCTTTCTGTTTAATACAAAATAAGCAAAGTTATAAGGACTGTCTTTAAGATGCTGCTCTTTGTTGTGTTCGGAGATTTTACAGCCCGTTTGCTTGTAATATTCTATGGCTCTTGCAACGCGTTTTATATTATTTTCGTGAATTTGTGAGGCCGACTCCGGATCTATTTCTTCCAAGATTTTATGAAGAAATGATACACCCTTTTCTTCGGCCAAGTTATAAAGTTCTTCTCGTATGTCTGTATTTTCTTCGTTTTCGGCAAAATCAACATCATAAAGAAGCGCCTGAACATAAAATCCGGTGCCTCCCACGACGATTGGAATTTTTCCTTTTGAATAAATTACATCCAGATATTTTAAGGCCAATTCTTTGAATTTATAAACATTGAAATCTTCATCCGGCTCTAACTCATCAATCATATAATGAGTCACACCCTGCATTTCTTCAGGCCTTATTTTAGCTGAACCGATGTCCATTTTTTTGTAAACCTGAATGGAATCGGCACTTATAATCTCGCCATTGATTTTTTTTGCAAGATTAATGGATATATCTGTTTTTCCGACAGCCGTCGGTCCTGAAATTATAACTAAAGTTTTTTTCATAATTAAACAATTCTTTTAAATTTCTTTTCGAGTTCGTATTTGGAAAAAGATATAAGTGTCGGTCTGCCGTGTGGGCAATGATAAGGATTGTCAAGGCTTAACAAATCATCAATAAGCGCATTTACTTCCGCATTCGAAAGTCTTGTGTTACCTTTAACGGCAGCTTTGCAAGCCGCACTTGCGAGTTTATGAAGAATACTATCCGTTTTGCTCAATTTAACTTCATTTACGATTTCGTCAATTATCTCCAAAAACAAGTCTTTGCTTTCCAAAGAATCCATTCCGGCGGGAATTGCGCTGATTGCATAGTCGTTTCCGCCAAAGGAATCTATTTCAAATCCAAGCTTTTTAAAATCTTCAATGTATTTATTTACACTGTCTTCTTCCGCAGCAGTCAAAGAAACTATTATGGAAGGAGATATCTGTTGCGAATAAACTTGCGACTCTTCTAATTTTTTCAAAAGCCTTTCATACAAAACTTTTTCATGAGCGGCATGTTGATCCATTATATACATTTTGTCTTTGTATTCAACAATCCAATAAGTGTCGAAAACCTGGCCGATAAGCTTATGTCTGTCACGAGCTTTTTCGCTTAAAAACTCATCATTAAACAGGCTTTCTTGTTTATATTCCTTATCTTCCGATTTTTCTTCAACAAGCGGCTCTTTACTTTTTAAAGATATCTTATTTTCAGTTTCCGAATAGTTCTTTTCTTCCGATTTTTGATTTTGATAATCATCATCATTGTAAATAAAACTTACGGTCTCGTTTTCCCGGTCTTTGTCAAAATCATAAATCTTGCCGCTTTCATTAAGTCTTTTGCTTTCAAAGGGCTCGGGAATACTTTTTTCTTTTAATATTTTTTTGATTTCTTCTTTTGATGAATCTTCGGATGCCGCATCTACAATAAATTCTTTTCCTTTAAGGGCATTGCTTACGGCTTCAAAAATCAGTTCGTAAACCTCATCCGAATTTTCAAAACGAATTTCCATTTTTGAAGGATGAACATTAACATCCACAAATTCATTGGAAACAGCTATGTGCAAAACGCAAAACGGATATTTGTGTTGCATTATATAAGGCTTATAAGCATCTTCGATTGCTTTTGAAACTATATTGTTTTTAATATATCTTCCGTTGATAAAATAGTTTTCAAAACTTCTGTTTCCGCGAGAAACCACCGGTTTTGCCACATAACCGCTAACTTTAATATCTTCGTTATACTCCGAAACATCCAAAAGATTGGAAGAGGTTTCTTTGCCGTAAATGGCATAAATTACATCTTTTAATTTATCGGAACCCGATGTATATATTTTTGTTTGTCCGTTGTTTATGAATTTAAAAGAAATCTCCGGATGAGAAAGAGACAACTTTTCGACAATTTCAGCAATATATCCCGCTTCGGTGGGCTGACTTTTCAAGAACTTTTTTCTTGCCGGAGTATTGTAAAAAACATTACGCACAATAAATGTTGTGCCATCCGGTACTCCAATTTCTTCTATGTCCTCTTCTTCGCCACCGTTAATTAAAAATCTGCATCCCATAGGAGAATCCTGGGTTTTTGTAATCAATTCAACCTGCGAAACGGCGGAAATACTGGATAATGCCTCACCTCTAAAACCCAAAGAAGATAATTTGGCAAGATCCGACGCATCGCTTATTTTGCTGGTTGCATGGCGCTTGAAAGCGGTGGAAATATCATCTTTATCTATGCCTTTACCATTGTCGCTGATTCTGATCATGTCAATGCCGCCGCCTTTTATTTCAACGGAAATCGCTGTTGCTCCCGCATCGATAGAGTTTTCCAAAAGCTCTTTAACAATTGATGAAGGTCTGTCAACAACTTCACCGGCAGCTATTTTGTTTATTGTTTCTTTGTCCAATAGTTTAATAATAGGCATTTTGCTTCCCCATAAAAAGATAATAACAAGTAATGATTTACATAATATTATTATGTAAACAAATCTTAAATACGATTGTTAATTTTATTTTGTAATTTATAAAGAACGTTCAAAGCATCAATCGGAGTTAAACGTCCGAGATCCAATTCTTTTATATCGTTAATAATATCATCATCGTTCAATGTATCAAACAATGTCATTTGTCCCAGTTCAAGCTTGTTTGCATAGTAATCGCTTCCGTTGTTTCTTATTTCGTCCGGCAAATTACTTGCAATATTTCTGGCTTTTAATGTGATATCGGCATTTGAAAGTTCTTCCACTATTTCTTTTGCGCGCTCGATAACATCGCTTGGAACACCGGCAAGCTTTGCAACCTGAATACCATAACTCTTGTCCGCTCCGCCTTTTACTATTTTTCTTAAGAAAATAATATTATCGTCCTTTTCTTTAACGGCGATGCAATAGTTATTAACGCCTTTTAAGGACTCTTCAAGCTCCGTAAGTTCGTGATAATGTGTCGCAAAAAGAGTTTTTGCCCCCAAAAGCTTTGTATTTGCAATATGTTCGATAACTGCCCAGGCAATACTTAATCCGTCAAAAGTCGATGTACCGCGGCCAATTTCATCAAGTATCAAAAGGCTGTTTTTTGTTGCGTTTCTTAAAATGTTTGAAACTTCGGACATTTCAACCATAAAGGTGCTTTGACCGCTGGCCAGGTCATCCGATGCGCCGACTCTGGTAAATACCCTATCGCAAATAGCGATATTCGCTGATTTTGCCGGAATAAAACTTCCGATTTGAGCCATCAATACTATAAGAGCGGTTTGTCTCATATATGTTGATTTGCCGGCCATATTTGGGCCCGTAATGATGGAAATTCTGCTGTTGGAATTATCAAGATATGTATCGTTTTCAACAAACATGCCATCATCAATCATTTTTTCCACAACGGGATGACGACCGCCTTTTATATCGATAATTCCTTTATCGTTTATTTTCGGTTTTACATAGTTGTTGTGGTCCGCAACATATGCCAGAGACGCAAAAACATCTATTTCCGCAAGCATCTTGGCAGTTGTTTGAATACGGATAATCTCAGCTGCTATTTTTTCTCTTACATCGTTAAAAAGGTCGTATTCCAAAGAAAAAAGTTTGTCTTCAGCGCCCAAAATAATCTCTTCAAGATTTTTCAATTCTTCGGTTACGTATCTTTCGGCATTTGTAAGGGTTTGACGTCTTATATATCTGTCTTCCGGAACTTCGCTTCTGTATGTATTGGAAATTTCGATACAATAACCAAAGTTTTTGTTAAAGGTTATTTTCAAACCTTTACCTTTGATTCCCGTAGCTTCACGTTCCTTTTCTTCCAATTCCGCAAGCCATTTTTTACCGTCTGTTTTGGCTTTTCTCAGCTTATCGATTTGTTCGTTGTAGCCTTCTTTGATGATTCCGCCTTCTTTGATGTTGATTGGCGGGTCATCTACAATGGCGTCGTTTATCAGCTTTGTCAAATCGGATAATTCATCCATATTGTTATATATATCAAGAAGTAAGTCCGAATTGTATCTCGATAAAATATATTTGATATGAGGAATCATCTCCAGAGAATTTTTAAAGGCTATTAAATCCCTTGGATTTGCGGATTTATAAGAAACCTTTCCCACAAGTCTTTCAAGATCGTAAATAGGATTTAAATATTCTCTTAGTTCGTCTCTTTCAGCTATTTCTTCGTTGATTTCCTCTATTGCTTTTTGTCTTTTTATGATTTCCTGAGCATTGATTAAAGGCTGTTCCACGAAAGTTCTGAGAAGTCTCGCTCCCATTGCTGTTTTGGTTTTATCGAGAATCCATAATAGCGATCCTCTTTTTTGCTTTTCTCTTAATGTCTCGCAAAGCTCCAAATTACGTCTTGTAGACGTATCAATAATCATGTATTTTCCCGTTGAATAAGGAGTTATCATTGTAAGATTGGAAAGAGCCGTTTTTTGAGTCTCGAAAAGATAATTCAAAACAGAGCCCGCAGCAATAACGGCAAGTTTATAATCCTTTAAACCAAGTCCGCCAAGGTCCGAAATCTTAAAGTGTTTTTTCAAGGTATTTTCGCATGTTTTGTCTTCGAAATACCAATCGTCCAAAGAAAAAACGCATATTGAAAGTCTTTCTTTTAAATCGCACAAATCCACACCGCTTACATTAAAAGCATGATTGCATATTATTTCCGTAGGCATGAATTTATTGATTTCATCCAAAAGTGCTCTTGCATCTTCAACTTCCGTAACGTAAAAATC
>CACZQX010000132.1 GCA_902783445.1 uncultured Lachnospiraceae bacterium | reverse complement strand
GAAAATACCTTTTCCCCAGTTTGTATTTACGGCTTTTTCGCGCCCCTGAATTCTTACATATTTAAATTTCATAGCAATCACCCCACTATTTTATATACATTTAATATATCATCTTTTTCATTGTCATTCAATCTGCCAGTCAGCAAATAACGCTGATTCAATCTTTTAGTTTTTCAATAACCTCCGCTTCTGTCTTTTTGATATGGGAACCTATTATTTCCGATACATCGCTTACGGTAATAAAGGCAGAGTGGTCTACAGAGTCGATAATGCTTCTTAGCTCGTTTACTTCAAAACGGTTAAGGACGCAGTAAAGTACAACTTTCCTACCGCTTACCAAGCCTTCGCCTTCCATAAGTGTTACGGTTCTTCCAAGCTCCTTGTATATTTTATCCGCAATTTCTTTTCCTTCGTTGGTTATAATCATAGCTGCTTTTGCCTGATCAAGACCGGACTCAACCCAGTCGATTATTCTTGAAGTTATAAAGTAAGTAAGCAAACTATACATTGCGCGATCGAATCCAAAGAGAAAACCGGCAATAACGTATATGATTATATTAAAAATCAAAACCGTTCTGCCTACCGGCATCTTAAACCTTTTGTTTAGCATTATCGCCACGGTTTCCGTGCCATCCAAGCATCCGCCGAACCGAATTACAAAACCGACACCGAGACCCAAAATCACACCACCGAAGCATACGGCAAGCAGGTATTGGTCCGTAACTTCCTGTAATGGTCTAAAAATCTCAACGAATATGGAAAATATCACCATGGCAAAAGCCGACTTCACAATAAAAATCGGTCCCATTTTTCTCGAACCGATTATTAGAAACGGAACATTAAATATAATTGTTAATGCGGACAAGGGTAGCTTAGTCAAGTTATTAACCATAATACCTATACCGATTACCCCACCGTCCAAAATCGTATTGGGAACAAGAAATTCCTCGATGGCAAAGGCTGCTATTATCGCCCCCGCCGCTATAAGCAAAAATTCTCTGATTAGTTTTTTCTTGTCTATATGCAATGTTTTTCTCCTGATTATTATTAACAAATTAATAGTTTTAATTATGTTTTATTTCAAATGTATTAATCTCTATAATACACATCTGTCAGTTCCCGATTATAACCCCCAAATGTGACAATTATCTTAAATGCGTTCGAAAATCAACGGTTTGTTTTCAACTTTTTCATCACTTATTGTCAGAGCCAAACTATAAACCCAAGCCGCATCTTCCAATACTTTTTCGTCATTTGAGTGAAGGCTGGCCAAAACCTCACCTTCTTTTACATAGTCCCCCGTTTTTTTCTTTATAATGATTCCGGCGCTGTAATCAATAGGATCTTCTTTCGTTGCTCTTCCTGCACCCAAAATTACGCTCGCGCCCCCTATTCTTTCTGCATTCATCGCTGATATATACCCGGATCTTTCCGCTATAACATCATACGTATATGCTGATGTTGGTAACAAATCAGGGTTTTCTATCATTTTAATATCTCCACCCTGAGCTGAAATCCACTGTTTAAATTTCTCGAAGGCTTTTCCGTTTGAAAGAACTTCTTCAACCTTCCCTTTTGCCTCGTCGTAGCTTATGTTTTCTTCCAATGCTATCATATTTGAACACAGGCAAATGCATTCTTGTCTTAAATCCTCCGGACCGCCCCCTTTCAGCACCTCTATTGCCTCTTTTACTTCCAAAGCATTTCCCACCGCATGACCAAGAGGACTGTCCATGTCCGTTATTACGGCAAGCACATTTCTTCCGCAGTTTTTGCCTATTTTTTCCATTTCTTCGGCCAATAGTTTTGCATCCTCCAAAGTTTTCATAAAAGCTCCGCTTCCGCATTTAACATCCAAAACTATGGTCTTTGCGCCGGCTGCCAGCTTTTTACTCATTATGCTGGATGCAATAAGAGGAATGCAGTCAACGGTTGCCGTTACATCACGAAGGGCATAGAGCTTTTTATCCGCAGGAGCTAAGTTTCCGGATTGGCCTACAATCGCAACTCCTATTTCTTCAATTTGCTTTTTAAAATCATCTGAACTAAGTTCCACTCGGAAGCCGGGTATAGATTCCAACTTATCTACTGTTCCGCCGGTATGTCCTAGGCCTCTACCGCTCATTTTCGCCATTACGGCCCCAAGACAGGAAACTACCGGTGCAATAATAAGAGAAGTTTTGTCTCCCACACCGCCGGTGCTGTGTTTATCTACCGTTTTATCTCCAAACTCCGATAAATCCACCATATCTCCGGACTTTGACATGGCAAGGGTTAAATTTGCAGTCTCTTCCTCCGTCATGCCTTTAAAAAACACAGCCATGGCAAAAGCCGATGCCTGGTAATCCGGGATTTTTCCTTTAGTATATCCCTCTACAAAAAAATCTATTTCTTCTTTTAAAAGTTCTCCTCCGTCACGTTTTTTACGGATGATATCGTACATTCTCATAGTTTAATCCCCATTTTATGCCGAATTTCAACAAATTATCCACAACTTGTATGGCTTTATGCCCTATTAGAGGCTAAAACTTTCCGGCAAAAGTTCTCCCAAAGTAAATGTCTTTTGCGCGCCGTCTTTCCCTTCAAGAACGATTCTAAAATCTTTATCACAAAACTCTGACATGACCTGGCGACATACTCCGCAAGGTGGGCAAAAGTCCTCTATTGCTCCTGCTTTTCCGCCTACTATGGCTATGGCCTCAAAGTCGCGCACGCCTTCGCTTACCGCTTTAAATATGGCTGTTCTTTCCGCACAATTTGATGGACCGTAAGCTGCATTTTCCACGTTGCAACCGCTAAAAATCCGTCCGTCTTTTGCAAGCAAGGCCGCTCCCACCTTAAAATCCGAATATGGTGCGTAGGCATTTTCCATAGCGCCTTTTGCCTTTTCTATTAATTCCTTGTAGTTATTGTTTTCTCCCATAGCTTTACCTTTTTATTTTCCAAAGCTTCCCATAAGCCAATATCTCACTCTTAAAGCTTGTTCCCTCAAGTCCCGATTCTTTTATATCAAATAAGTCGGCTATGGTTGCCGCTATATCCGCATATGTTTTTCTAATGCCCAAATCAACGGGCTTAACATTTTTGCCGTATACCAAAATAGGTACATATTCTCTTGTATGGTCCGTTGTGGGATATCCCGGATCGCAGCCGTGGTCCGCCGTAATAAACAAAATGTCATCATCTTTCATATTCTTTAAAAATTCGGGCAGCCAATTATCGAACTCCGTCACAGCGTTTGCGTAGCCATCTATATCATTGCGGTGTCCGTAGAGCATGTCAAAATCCACAAGATTAACAAAGCAAAGTCCTTTAAAATCCTTTTTTTGATATTCAAGTATTTTTGCCATACCATCGGCATTTCCGCTGCAACGCACAAATTCTTTTATGCCTTTTCCCGCAAATATATCTATGATTTTTCCAACGGACAAGGTATCAAAGCCCTTGTTTTTCAAAAGATCCAATATTGTATCTTTTGGCGGCTCGATGCTAAAATCATGGCGATTTGAAGTGCGGCTGTAGTTTGGATATTCTCCCACGAAAGGTCTTGCAATAATCCTTCCCACAGCATGCTCTCCAACCATTATCTTCCTTGCGATTTTACATATATTATAAAGCTCCTCCACGGGAATTACTTCCTCGTGAGCCGCAATTTGAAGCACGCTGTCCGCCGATGTATATACTATCAAGTCCCCTGTTTTTACATGTTCTCTTCCGTAATCTTTAATAACTTCCGTTCCCGAATAAGGCTTGTTACAAAGCACTTTTCTGCCGGTCTGCTCTTCAAGAGCTTCTATGATTTCTTTCGGAAAACCATTAGGATATGTAGGAAGAGGAGTATTTGAAATAACTCCACCGATTTCCCAATGTCCGATGGTTGTGTCTTTTCCCTTTGAACTTTCCGCCGACTTGCAATAGGCTGCCGTAGGCGCATCTTCTTTTCCCAAAAATGACAAACCCTCTATATTTCCGATTCCCATCTTTTTTAAATTTGGAATATTGAATTTGTCCGATTTGGAAATAGTTTCCAAAGTGTGACTTCCCTTATCGCCAAAATCTGCGGCATCCGGAAGTTCTCCCGCACCTACACTGTCAAGTACTATAATAAATGCTCGTTTCACTTAAATCCCCTTCTTTTCTTTATTTCTTTTCCATCTCCACGGCTGTTTCCAAAGCTACTTTCATCATCTCCGCGAAGGATGTCTGCCTTTCTTCTGCCGGCAACTCCTCCCCGGTAAATATATGATTTGAACATGTGCATAGGCAAATTGCTCGTTTTCCAAGATAAGCCGCATTCATATATAACGCTGCTGCCTCCATTTCAACCGCCAACACTCCCATGCTTGCCCATTTATCATTTACACTTTCATCTGCACTGTAATAAACATCCGAGGAAACAATACTGCCCACGTGATAGTTAAAGCCGTTATTCTTTGCTATTTCAACCATTGTGGTAAGTAAAGTATAATCACAACCGGCGCTGAATGTGCCCGGCAAATTGTACTGTTTTGCGTAATTGGTGTCATAGCAAGCATTCATTCCGATTACCAAATCTCTTACGTGTATTCCGCCTTTTAAGGCTCCGGCGGAACCGATTCTGATAATATTTTCCACGCCATATCCGCTGAAAAGCTCATAAGAGTACAATCCCATGGAAGGCATTCCCATGCCGCTTGCCATAACGGACACCCTTGTGCCCTTGTAGAAACCTGTATAACCTTGTATTCCTCTTACATTATTAACAAGTTTTTTATCTTCCAAAAATGTTTCCGCTATAAACTTAGATCTCAGCGGATCTCCCGGCATCAAAACAGTTTTGGCAAAATCCCCTTTTTTTGCTGTTATGTGCGGTGTCGGTGTTGTAACTGCCATAAAAATACCCCCGTTTATATTGCTTAGTTCTTTTCTTTTTCTTTAACTATTTTCACAATGCGACTTGTACCAAGCCTGTCGGCTCCCGCATTTATCATGGCTTCGGCATCTTCCAAAGACGAAATACCGCCGCTTGCTTTTATTTTTAAACTATCACGTTTGTGCTTTGCAAAAAGCTTAACATCTTCCACCGTTGCCCCTCCCGTGGAAAAGCCCGTGGATGTCTTTATATAATCTGCTTTTGTTGCGGAAACAATTTCGCATATTTTAATCTTTTCTTCTTCCGTCAAAAGACAAGTCTCCACTATAACTTTAAGAATCTTGTCATTGCATGCAGCCTTTACTTTTGTTATCTCATCAAGCAAAGATGCATATTCCTTGTCTTTTAACCAACCGATATTAATAACCATATCGATTTCGTCCGCACCGTCATTTATGGCCTCCAAGGCTTCGTAAACCTTTACGTTTGTGGTGTCGTAACCGTTCGGAAAACCTATAACGGTACAAACTTTAACTTTTGATTCTTCATCCGGTGATGCGATTTTTATATATGATGCCGCTCTTTTTACATAAGAAGCCGGAATACATACGGATGCGGTATTGTATTTAATGGCATCATCGCATATTTCCTTAATTTGCGTCCATGTGGCATCTTGTTTTAAAAGTGTGTGATCTGCTTTGGATAAGATTTCTTCTATGTTCATAACTAACCCCTGTCGTTTATTTTAATTGCCCAAAATAGATAAGGCATTTTAGAATATATGCTTATTATATCATTTTTAGTCCGGCTTGTTCATTATAAATCAAAAAAAACAGACCTTTTACTTATTTTTAAAAGTTACTGTTATGCTTTATATTGTATGATATAATATCGTTGTTTCAAAATCGCAAGCATCAAAAGAAAGGCTGATTACATGTTTCGTCTCTGGGCAAAAATTTTTAAAGGTACAAAAATGTTAAAAGATATGGTAGTTGAAAACTCGGATGAGAGCTTAAACAGAACAAAAAAAATCTTTGCAGCAATTGACACTGTCTGCAAAGAATTTGATCTTAGCACTCCCATATGGCTCGAAAACAACATCCGCGATTTCAAGCGCTACGATAAAGTGCGTTTTAATAGCGATAACTTTATCGACTCCATTGATTTTGATTATCTGGAACTGCATGTTATAGAAGAGTGAGTCCCCAACAATCTTTCTTAAAAAAGTTTAAGCAAATCAAGAGGCGAATCTATGATATAATCCGGCTTATCCACGTGGCCGAAGCCGTATCTTGCAAATACAAAAGGCACATTTGCTTTAAGGCAGGCATTGTAATCCATAATCGTATCTCCAACGTAAACCGCCTCTTTTATGCCGTGTTTTTCCATCATTATCCTGATATTATCGGCTTTTAATTTTCCCGTATCTCCCGGACATAAATCATCCTTGAAATATTTTCCAAGGCCCGTCATTTTATAAAGAAGATTAATATATCCGGACTGACAATTACTTACGGCTCCAAGAAAATATTTTTTCGACAAAGCTTCCAAGGCTTCCCCAAGTCCTTCGTATACCATTCCCGGAGTTTTGCTTAAAAACTCGAATTCATACTTTGAGCAAAGTGGGAAAAGCTCTTCCTTTTTTTCTTTGCTTTCATTCGGAATAAGCCTGTCCATAATCTCCATCATGGGAAGACCGAAAACTTTTTTTAAGTCGTCTCCGTTAACTTCCAAATCTATATTTGTTTCTTTTGCCGCTTTATTCCAAGCTCCAGCCACTATGTCCGTGGAATCCCAAAGGGTTCCGTCCACGTCAAAAATAATTGCTTCCATTTTCTTTCCAATCCTTTTCTAATGTTTAACGAGCAAATTTGCTTTCTCTTTGAACCGCTTCTTCAAGTATTTTAACGGCAATCAAGCTCTCGTTTAGTCTGCTTTGAGCTTCTTTTAAATCTTTATTTTCCACAATTCTTGCAAATTCTTTAAATTCAGCCATCATACGATGATCATCGGCAGCTTCGGGAATAAGCTCTTTTTTGCTTCCATCCCTTAGGACAATGTTAATTGCTGCGTTTAACACATTTGTAGCTGCCTTTGTTTCTATATATCCCTTTGTTCCCTGAATCAAGATTCCGGATGAGCCTTGTGAATCCTTTGCTCCAATGCAACTTGCAATGAAATTATCATATTTTAATAGCAAAAGACCGCTTACATCAACGTCTTTTACATTTCTCGGACAATATTCCACAGATGTTGGCATTCCGAAAAGCCCCGCCATAATATGAATATTATATATGTTTATGTCGGTCAAAGCACCGCCGCCGGCTGCCTTATCAAAAACTTTAAAGTATTCTCCCGCCATAAATCTGTCATATCTGCTTGAATATTGCGAAAAGTTTGCTTCCGCATATGTTATTTCACCAAGCATGGACAAGGCATCTTTTATTTTTTTATAGGCATCAAGATATTGATTTGATATTGCCTCAAGAAGTATAACTCCTTTTTTTTCTGCCAACTCTTTAAGTTCCAAAGCCTTACATGACTCAAGCACAAAAGGCTTTTCCATGATAACGTTTTTTCCCGATTCAAGAGCTTTCTTGGCAAGTTCATAATGTAAATCATTGGGAACCGCTATATATAAGGCATCAAGCTCTTTGGACTCCTCGGATGAAAGCATAAAATCAAAATCCGTAAATTGCGCATTTATCTTATACTCATCCGCCAGTTCTTTTACTGTATCCTCGGATCTTTTGGTTCCGCAAATTAAATGCAATTCGATCTCGGGCATTTTATATAACACAGGTAAAATTTCATGGACAATCATACCCGTACCGACTATTCCGATTTTCATATAAATTTTTCTTCTCCTAATCAGTTATGCTCTTTATGGTAATTTATTGCCTGCTGCATAGTATATCTCATACCATTTGGTTTTTGAAAGCTTGATATCCGTAGCCTTTGCCATTTCTTTAACGCGCTCCGGCTTTGTTGTTCCCACAACGGCCTGCATTTTACCCGGAAGCATAAGAATCCAAGCAACCGCAATCGCTGTAGCGGAAACTCCCATTTCTTTAGCTGTTTTTTCGATGCATTCGGTTAACTCTTTGCAATCTTCGGCTCCCAAAAACAAACCGCCGAAGAAGCATTTTTGCAAAGATGACCAACTTTGAAGAGCCATATTGTTAACATTGCAATATTCTACCATTGCGGCATCTCTCATAAGAGCTTTATCGCTGTCTGTATTTACATTAAAGCCCGCATCAAGCATCGGTGTAAATGTGCATGAAAGCTGCATTTGATTAACCGCCATCGGGAAACTTAAGTATTTTTGCAGTCTCTCAATCTGGAAACGATTATGGTTGCTTACTCCAAAATCAAGAACCTTTCCCTCTCTTTTTAAATCCTCAAAAGCTCTTGCTGTTTCCTCTGCATTAATAAGTGCATCCGGACGATGCAACATCATACAATCAAGATGATCTGTATTTAAACGTTTTAAACATCCTTCCACAGACGCCTTAACATGTTCTGCTGAGTTATCATAATACTGCATCTCACCCTCACGGCGAATTCCGCATTTTGTTTGAATAAAGATTTTATCTCTTAAATCAGCTCTGCCTTTAAGGACCTCGCCCAGTAATTCTTCGCTCTTTCCTCCTCCGTAAATATCCGCAAGGTCGAAGGCGTTGACCCCTGCCTCCAAAGCTCCGTCCACAAGAGCTTCAACCTCTTTTGCCGGCATTTGAAAAGTGCGCATAAGTCCCAGTACAAGTTTTGAAATTTCTCGTTTTTGTGTTCCGAATTCAATTGTCTTCAAGATTTTCCTCCATAATACTCTAAAACTACATTTTCTACTTATATTTATTATCTAAATAATCATTTCAAAATTCTAAAATCATTCCCGTATGAAGAGCCTCTATTTGTGTTCCCATTATACTTTTCAATATTTCAAAGCCTTCGGCTCCGGTGCAATGACCGGTGTAAAATTTTGATTTATATCCTTTAAGCTCTTTTGCTATATTTTCCACTTCTTTTCGCTGCATTTCGTTATAAGGCGTTGCTTTCATAAGATGAAAACCGCTTAATACAAAGTCGGGATCGTCTCCGTATTTTTTCCTGTAAGCATCCATAATGCTTAGGATACCATTATGGGCACAGCCGGAAATCAGCACTGTTTTCCCCTCCGAACATATACGAAGATAATGCTCATGCTCAAAATTGTCCTGTTTATATTTTTCATCTTTTTTTATGAGAATCCTTTTATTGCTAAAAGGAAGGGGGTGAGTTCTTTTCTTTATTGTAAAAAGCTCTGCCTCATCATCTATTGTATAATCTCCGCTAATCATTTTAAGATTCGGAAGCTCGCCTATTTTTTTATCTATGCCTATATACTTATATATAGGGCTTTCATTCGTTCCGTCATTTGCATAGTATTCTTTGCCCGCAGAATCCTGCATATAGATAATTGCTTTTTCGTTAAGCTTTGCAAAACTCATTAAGCCTCCGGAATGGTCGTAATGGCCGTGACTTAGTACAGCTGAATCAACCTTTGTTAAATCAATCCCCAACACTTTGGCATTATCAAGGCTTAGATCGGAAGGCCCCATATCCATCAATATTTTATGCTTTTTTGTTTCTATATAAAAGGACAGTCCGTGCGCTGCCACGCATCCTGTTTTTCCTTCGCTGTTTTCTATAACAGTAATAATCTTCATGATAATTCTCCCATAAAGCGACTCATTTTTGTATTTTTATCGGAAACGCTTTTAATAAAATCACGACTATTAATAGAATATAAAAAAATGCCCCATAATTCAATAGTTACCGATAGTTAATAAATAAAAGATTTTTAAATACTACATTTTTTTATTTTTTTAAAAAGTGTGGATATATCAGATAAATTATGGTAAAATTAGCGGCGATGTGTCAAAAATAGTATAGATGGAGGTTTATTTAAATGTCTTGGTTTATTTTTGCGATAATCTGTATTCTCGGTTGGGGATGCGCAGATTTATTCTATAAAAAAAGTTCGGATTCCGACGACAGATATTCACACTTAAAAATAGCTGTTTGGGTCGGAATAATCATGGGAATTGTGGCATTTTGCCTTCTTCCTTTTTCGGAATCACAGTTCGACATCGCAAGCTTCTTTGTGGGCGTTGTAAAATACTCACCTGCATCACTTTTCTACATTATCTCAATGGTAATCGGATATGCGGGCTTACGCTATCTTGAAGTATCAATCGTATCACCGGTACAGAATGCATCAGGCGCTCTTTCCATGATATTCATGATTGTTTACTTTACCTTTGTTGGTAGAATTACAAGCATTTTTGATGAGATGTCTATTTTGGATTTAATCGGAACAATTATAATTGTTATCGGTATGATTGCCTTGGCCATTGTTGAGCAAGTTCTTTCCAAAGAAGAACGCAAAAAGGCTAACAGAAAATACGTTGTAGGTGCTCTTGCCCTTATATTCCCTATTCTTTACTGTGTATTCGATACATTGGGAACCGCTGCCGATGGTATCATCTTGGATGAAGAAGTAGGTCTTGGCCTTGGAGAAATAGATGTAATAATCCTTTACGGATTTACATTCCTTATTGCAGGCCTTGTTTGCTGGATTTTCCTTCGCATCAGAACAAAAAAATTCTACAATCCTTTTAGAAAGAGCGAAAGCCCTAAAGCTATAGCCGCTGTTTGCGAAGAATTCGGCCAGATATTCTATGTATACGCACTTTCGGGAAACCCTATCGTAGCTGCACCTATGGTAGCAAGCTACTGCATCGTATCGGTAATCCTTGCGCGAGTTATCTTAAAAGAAAAGCTAAAAATTTCCCAATATATCTGCGTGTTTGCCGTAATTGCCGGAATCGTGCTTTTGGGAATATCGGAAGGCCTTGCGGAGGCATAGTTTAATAATAATTAATTAGTAAAATATTTGATTTTAAAAAAAGAAAAAATATTGCATTATATTACGATAGCGAGGCTTTCGTAAATGAGTTGCACGATGCTCGCCGCCAAATGGAGCACTTGTTTGAGCAAGCTTTAGCTTGCGAGTTGTGCGGTTGGCGGCAAATAAGCGAGTGCGACGAATAGAAAACGAAGCGTGTAATAAAATGCAATATTATTTTCTTTTTTATTATCAGAATATTAATTATATATTAATTATTATTAAATATGCCACTATTTGTCATAGCCCGGTTTTTTAAGAAGTTTGAACATGTTCTTCTTGTAGAATTCCACGCCCGGTTGGTCGAATGGATTTACGTCCAAAACGTATCCGCTTACACCACAGGCAAATTCGAAGAAGTAGAAAAGTTCTCCCAAATAAAATTCGTTCTTTTCAGGTATGTTTACCATAAGGTTTGGAACGCCGCCTTCCACATGGGCCATTACTGTTCCTTTCATGGCATTTTTGTTTACAAAATCAACATCCTTACCTGCAAGATAGTTAAGACCGTCCAGGTCTTCAGGGTCTGATTCCACTACAAGCTCTACAGCAGGCTTTTCAAT
>CACZQX010000131.1 GCA_902783445.1 uncultured Lachnospiraceae bacterium | reverse complement strand
CATCATATCTACTGTAACGTCGGTGTTTTTACCACTTGCAACGGAGCCGTAACTCCCGCCGCCGTCGACACCGTATAAGTTATGGTTATGCTTTCGCCCGGAGATATGCCCATATCGTTCACGAAAGCGACATCGAGGCCATAAATATTTCCCACATTTGTTTCCACACCGTTGTCGTAAACAACATTTGATATGCTGCCTCCCATAGGCGCAAACAGGAATATGGAACTTACTATCTCACCTTCTCTGTTACCTTTTACGTAACTTCCCACATTCAAATCCTCGGCGCTTGCTGTGTTTTTAATAACAACTTTCATTTGATAATCCGAACCGCCCGATGCATTTGCGACAGCTTCACCAAGCTCGTAATCGATATCCACAAACATACCCATTTTGCTGGCTATGGAATTGCTGAAGAATATGCCCGTCTGAGGTTTTTCGGCATCAAAGTTTAAACTTCCCGAAGCTCCGACCTGCATCAGCACGTTTTCATCATCCGCATCCTCAGCCCAAACCATAATGGTTCTGTCTGCAAATCCGTCCTCAAACATGGCAATGAACTTAACCAAGCTGTCAAAACTCATGTTTCTTGTCATGGAATCCATGGCAAGAGTAGCCGTCTGAGCGAAAAGGGCATTTACCAGCTCATCGTTAGTCATAAATCCCTCATCGGCAGGATAGTATTTGTAATATAGGTCATGCTGCAATGTCATGGATGCATTTTCGCCATTTACCGTCGTGCCGTCATCCAAAATAAGAGTTTCGCCGGTGATAGCCAAAATATCCTGAATAATCTCAGGTGTTAAGGAAACCACGCCATCCACTGTCTTGCCTGTCAAAGTTTCGTAAGAATTCTTTGTAATTGACGCAACCTTAGGAAAATGCGGATTGTAGCTTGCATCTCGATCCTGCCAACTGTAGGCTTGACCAAAAACAGCCGTTTCTTCATCTGTAATACCGTTTCCAGGTGTGCTTCCGTAAGCAATGTAGTTTTCCACCGGACCAAAGCTTTCCACTTTTAAAATGCCATCCTTTACTTCAATCAGTCCGCATGCCCCCGGAAATCCGCCGCAAGAGCGAATCTCCGCGGTGTTTTGTGCCATCATAAGGAAGGTTTTGTCCTCGCCGTTACCGCATAAAACTCCCAAAAGAGCTTTAAAATCGTCCAAGTTTTTCAATCCCTTGGAAAGGTCTGCAAACTTGTCTATATATTCATCAAATGACTTAAATTTTACTATTTTAAAGTCAATATCGCTCATTCTTTCCGAATAGACGATAATGGCCGGAGCAATGCTGTCGGCAAAATCAAGATAAGCCGAAACAATGTTGGTATTAATGCCTCCACCGCTTTTGATTTCTGAAAGAGGATACTGCCTTGTTTGGTCAATAAACGGCATAATAACCGCCTCGTCGGCTTCGTCAAGGATGTTCAACATTTCCTTAACGGATGCAATATCGCCCGACACAACAGGAACATAAGACATTACCTTCCAAAATGTAAAGCCCAGGTTTTCGTCAATGTTGTCGGCAATATCGCGAACCGTAACCATGGCATTTTCGGCTCCGTCAGGGTCTCCGTTTCTTATGCAATCGAAAGTAACGGTTAAGTTGGCCTTAAGGTCATTTGCCCTGCCTTTCATATAAGAAACGTTGCGCTTTGCAACAAAAGCAAAGGCAAGCGCCAAAACCACCAGCACGGCAACAATGACAATAATAACCGCTTTCTTTTTTCCGCTCATCTTCTTTTTCTTTTTTCTTTTCTTTTTCTTTATCCTTTCGATATTTTTTTGAACTTCGTCGCTGTCAAAATCGTCGATTTCATAAATATCGTTATCATCCGAATTATTATGTTTACTCACTTTTTTTGCTCCTTTATACTTATGTTACGTTGTCAATGATATTCGCAATCCGCTATACCCCATCTTCTTAAACATTATCTCCTTTGAAAACCACCGGAATGGTCATAAGGATAATCTTAAAATCCAACAATAGCGAATAATTTTCTATATACATCAAATCCCATTTCAGCTTTTCCAAAAATCGGATGTGGTAGTTTCCGTGCACCTGCGCATAGCCCGTAAGACCTGCTTTTACGGTATTTCTAAAGGCAAACTCGGGGATTTCTTCCAAGCACTGTTTAATAAGTTCCGGGCGCTCGGGTCTCGGTCCCACAAAACTCATATCTCCTTTTAGGATGTTGATAAGCTGGGGGAGTTCGTCGATTTTGTATTTTCGGATAGTCTTTCCAACCTTGGTTATACGTTCGTCGTTTACGTCCGTAAGGGTATATTCCGCATTGTCGCCCACCTCGCAAGCCGAAGTCTTCATGCTGCGAAATTTCAAAATGTCAAACTCCCGCATGTTCTTTGTGCAGCGTCTTTGTTTGTAAAAGACCGGTCCCGCATCTTCTTTTTTGATGCAGATGGCCGTAACTGCCAATATGGGAGATGTTATGCACAAAAACACCACTGCAAAAAGCACATCAAAAGCCCGTTTCAAAAAGGCTCCGCGTTTTCCCATGCCATGCCCGGCTATATAAAACAGAGGTTCTTCCGCATCCTGTGCCACCTTGGCTGCTCTAATTTCCACATCGGAAAGCTTGGCGGAAAAAAACACCGGCTTGTTATGCCTATAGCACTCTTTTAGCAGGTCGTTGCGCTGCGTTGCAGGAATGTCGTACAGATAAATCTCACTTGCATCTTTTACAACATTTATGCACTGCTTAATGCCCGACTCCCAAAGCTTTATCTTTTCCGCCCCGGGAATGGCGCTTATATCAATATCATCGTTGCCACAGATGTATAGGCGTCTGTAAATGGCGTTTTTCCTTTGAAAGAAGCCAACCACCGCATTCATAACCAAGAATGTGGCTGTTTGTATGGCACACAACAACAGTAAGCATACAATGATGTCCAAAGTCGAAACAGATGCAAGCAAATAATTGCTCCGAACAGCGCCAAAGTCGTTCACATCGCCGTAGTTTACATAAATTTTCAAAACATTTGATTCATATAGACTCAGTTGCTGCACTATGGCAAGCCTTATGCAGCTTAAGATAATAAACATTATTGCCGCCACAACCACATTTTTTAGTACGATGCTTAACTCCTGCTCGTATCTAACATAAACATTTCTTCCGTGGTTGCTGCATGTGATAAGCAATGTCAAGATGACATATATAAGCAAAAGAAGCAAACCATAAGCCGAAAAAGTCACTTTATTAAACACAAGCAAATATTCAATTGTAAAAATAATTATTATAAACAATCTCGGGATCTTGCATCCGTAGATTAAATTTGCGTATGATGTTTTCATTGATGAAGTCCGGTTTCCTTGTTTATCGTCTTTGGGTCTGCGTCGCTAATCAACATTAATCTTTAAATCAAATTTCTTTTCAATCGCCTTTAAATACTTCTGACCATGGCTCGCTGCCACTATCATTGGCGCATAGGCATCTCGGCCGCTTATGTTGTAAAGGTAAGGATATTTTTCAAAAGCGGTTTTGTAGATTTCCACAAAATCCATAATTCCTTTTTGGATTTGATTTATTCCCTCTATGTTGGCATCGAAATCGCCAAACTGTAATGTAATGTCTGATTCGGGTATGTTCCCCGGGGCAAAGCCTGCAAACTGCGGTGTAGGCGACGAAAGCAAAAGCTCCCAAAACACATTGAAATCTTTGTTTGGATTGTGCAGCTTGTACAAGTCCCTATTGTGAACAGCCGAATAAAGATAAGCCACAAGTTTCCCCGATTGAAGAAAATAATCGGTAGCGTCCGGCTCGGTGTTGTGGATGGTATTGGTTCCGGCAATGATTCCCGTAATATCGCAATCAAGTTCCCAATAGTTATTAATCAGATAATCAAGACTTAAGGCTCCGGAGCCTGCCCAACCTATATCTACAGCCACAGCCTTGTCTTTATCCGCCAAAATATCGACAAAATAAGCCCTTGCAGCCTCGTGTTCCGGCTTATAGCATTCAACAACTTTGTCCCATTTGAATTCTATGAAAAGCCTCAAGTTGTCTGCGTTTTTTGTAGTCAAATAATCATCCGCATTAATCGGAACAAACTTTTCCGGCTGTGTTTTTCTATCCGTCTTTTTGTTGCGTTTAATCAGCCACTTGTTCCATATGCTTTCCCAGTCGGACAGTTCATCAGTCAAAAAGCCAAGATTCATGGAATTCAAAATTCTTTTAATGCTGTAATTCTGGTCAGTTTTGTGATAAATAAACCTTCTGAAATAATCATGTCTGTCAAATTCGGCCATGAGCTTTGTTGCCACTTTTCTCGACCAATAAACATAAGCCGTATCCTCACCCGGATATAAAAAGTCATATGCACTTTTTAAAATATCTCCATCGCGAGACAAAAACAGCTTTTTATTTATCCCGTGATTTTTGCAATATTCATGAATAAACCGGCAATAGCCAAAAACAAACAATCCGCCATAGATAAATCCGTACTCGTATTCCATGGAATATGTGTTCAAACCATTGTAAATGTGGTTTGTTACTATGCTCTTGTAAGCCGATCCAATCAAAGCAGACATATCAAAAGGTCTGTAAAGAAGCACATTCTTATTTACATTTATATAGGGCATAACGCTTATGCCCACTTCCTTCGCATTTTTCACATCGCTTATGGGATTGTCACCAATGTGCACCACAGACACCGGGCCGGATTGATTTCTTAGAACTGTTTCAAACAAATCGCCCCTTGCTTTGTTTTTACTGTATTCGCAAGAAACATATACAGACTTTGCTCCCGTAAAACCGTTTTTTTCAAGAAGTTTGGTTATAAAGTCGGCCGGCAAATACATGTCTGAAACTATAATTATTCTTTTATTTAAGGCAATAAGCTTTTGCCACACTTGTAACATAAAGGGGTTGGCAGTGCAGATATCAAGCTCTGTTTGCAT
>CACZQX010000130.1 GCA_902783445.1 uncultured Lachnospiraceae bacterium | reverse complement strand
TCAAAGCCAAAACTCTTATCTTCCTGAGTTTCCACCTGCATGCCTTCATCTTTTAAGTCATCCGCGGTAATTTCCACCATGCCGTCATTAACCATGTTTTCGTCGGAAACCAAAGGATTGAGAGGTACGCCGATGCCTTTGTTGTTAATACGTCTGTTTTCGTTTTCCAGTCTTTTTTGTCTTTCCTCTTCTGCCTGACGTTCCAGTTCTTTTTGTCTTCTTCTTTCCTCTCTCATCTGCTCGCGTCTTAAACGGCGTTCTTCGCTGGACTCCTTAAGTCTGTCCATTTCTTCGTTACTGTAATCGTAAACTTTTTTGCCGCCGTTTTTTAAGCCTTCAAAAAGAGATTTTTCCGTAATGAGAATCAAGAACACTATGATTGCAACAATTATTACAATGTAGGCGCCGACTTTTCCGATGGCATTAAAAAGGGCAAGGGCAACCAAGCCGCCCAAAAGTCCCCCGGCGTGTTTGTAATAGCCTGCGTCCGTAAAGAGGCTTCCCACGCTTACACCGCTGTCCATCCTTGTAAACATCTGGATAAGTGCGCAGACAAAAAGAAGCAAAGCCGCCGAAAAAATAACCTTAAGAACAACTCGACGGTTTGTTATATTCATAAGCAAAAACATGAGTCCCACAAAAAGAAGGGCCGGAAAAATATAGCCTATGAGGCCCACCATTCCGAAAAGGAAAAAGCCAAGACCATAGCCTAATTTTCCGCATCCGCCGAAGGCACTGATTTCAAAGAGGATGGTTATGCCGATCATTATAATCAGCTTAACTTCCGTTCTGAGCTTTGAATCCTCAAGAATATGAGCTCTGCCCGTAGATTGATTTCTTGCGGATGAAGTTCTTGCTTTATTGGATGATTTTTTATTTGTTCTTCCTTTACCGGAAGATTTTTTACTTGTTGCCAATTTAAGTCTCCCTTTTTGCGATGTACTATAATTTTATGCCTTGTAAATCTGCCCATAGTCATAGCAATTATACTTTTGTATTGTACTATTTTTTGGCGTTTTTTGCAACTTAAACGAAGTGCGAATTCTTTAAGAAATTGCACAAAAAATGCGACATTAACATAGTTTTGATGTCGCATTTTTTAAAGCCTTTCAGGCATCAAGTCTTTTTACTATTTTAAGCACGTTTTTGCTGTCTCTGTAATTATAGGTCATTTCATCCATGCTCTTTTTAACCATAAATATACCGAGGCCTCCGATAGACCTTTCTTCCGCGGAAAGTGTTACATCCGGATCCAGCTTCTTCAACGGATCGTAAGCAATTCCGTCATCCACAAAGGTTATGGAAACAATCGGCGGAGCCTTAACCGTCTCGATACGAACATTGATTTTTCCTTCAGTCGGATCTTTTAAAATGTCCTTATATGAGTATTTTGCAATATTGCCGAAAATCTCGTCTATTGCAATATCCACCTGAGCCTGCGTTTTCATCGGGCAATCCACTTCTTCAAGCATTTCGTCCACAATTTGTGTAATGACGGTGATGTTTTCAACTTTTGCTTCCAAAGTAACTTCTTTACTCTTAACTCCCGATTCGCCTGTTATCTTAAGGGCAAGCATGGTAATATCGTCAAATTGAGGAGCATCTCCCACAAATTCGTCCACATCCGCCTTTACGCTTTCCGAAAGCTGACGTGTGTTTAAGGCCACTTCCTCTTCACCATTTGCTCCCGCTTTAATGGATTTATTCAAGGTCTCGATAAGCCTGTCATCGCCGTAGAGATTGTTGTTCGCATCCGTTGCTTCCGTCACGCCGTCGGTGTATAAGAAAAGCGTATCTCCCGGATAAAGTTGGATTTCGTTCAATCTGTACCCGACTCCCTCCATGCCCGCAAGCACAAAGCCCGGACGGCTTTTTAGGAATTCGAATTTTCCGCCTTTTCTGTAGAGAACCGGTGGATTATGACCGGCATTTACATATTTGATAAGACCTGTTTTGGTATCCAAAACTCCCATCCATGCGGTAACGAACATGCCCGCATCATTGTTTTCGCAAAGCTCCGTATTGGCCTTGGTGAAAACATCATTCAGTTCCATATTGGATTCGGTCATGCTCTTAAGCAAAGTTTTGGAGGTCATCATAAAGAGTGCCGCAGGAATACCTTTTCCCGACACATCG
>CACZQX010000129.1 GCA_902783445.1 uncultured Lachnospiraceae bacterium | reverse complement strand
GTCATTGTCGGATTACGTTTCTCCGTGTTTTTAAAATAGTTTTGAATATGTTCAAAATCTTTTATGGTCATGGCAAGACCCAAAGATTTGTAGATTTCTTCAAGCTTTTCGGAATCTGCATCCGTAAAGCCTTCCAAAATCGTTACATCTGCAGGCTCTTCGTAATCCATAATGAGTGTTTCCGGTTTTTCCATGTCTGTTCTTCTTGAATCTACCGGATTTACACAGAATTTAACTATATCAACATATTGAAGAGGAGAAATCTCTCCTTTCAGCACATATGTTGTTGCTGTCTTGATAACAGGATCTTCGTTTTCGTTTAAGAATTTAACACACTGAACGGCACTGTCGGCTCTTTGGTCGAATTGTCCCGGAAGATATTCAACGCAAAAAACTATGTCGTTTGTGTCATATTCAAAGTGTTCCTCATATAAGTCATCAACCGGTGGCTCCGAAAATACGGTTGTTAAGGCCTTTTTGTAGACCTCATCCGATATATTCTCAATATCATAGCGCACAAGTACACGCACATCTTCAACTTCCGGAATATCCAGATAATTTTGGATCTTTTCCTTCAATGATTTTGCCTGTATTGCATATGGCTCTTTTTTCTCAACGTATATTCTTCTGACTTTACTCATATCGTCCTCCACCACTGTTATTGTTTATATAAATTACACTTTTTGATTTTTATAATTTAATTTTATTAACTGCATCCGCAATATATTTGTTTTCGATTTTTTCAAACAAACCCGCATCGGCAAGTTCGGCCATATCCGAAACGATAGGAAGTTTACCCAAAACATCCACACCAAATTTATTGGCTGTTTCGTCAACCTTGCTTTCGCCGAAAATGTTGATTTTCTTTCCGCAATCAGGACATTCAAAATAGCTGTAATTTTCTACTATGCCGAGGATCGGAACATTCATCATTTCAGCCATATTGCAAGCTTTTTCCACAATAAGCTGTACCAAATCCTGCGGAGATGTAACAATAATAATACCATCAAGGGCAATACTCTGGAACACAGTAAGAGGAACATCTCCCGTTCCCGGAGGCATATCGATTAGTAAGTAATCAAGCTCGCCCCACATAACATCGGTCCAAAACTGTTCGACAACGCCTGCTATAACAGGGCCTCTCCAAATTACAGGTTTTGACGGATCGTCAAGAAGCATGTTTACGGACATAACCTCGATTCCCAATTCTTTTGTCTTACCCGGAATTATTCCCTGTTCATCTCCTTGAGCCGGCTCCTTAATCCCGAATACTTTAGGAATTGATGGACCTGTAATATCCGCATCCATAATACCTACTTTATATCCTGCTTTTGCAAGTTCAACAGCAAGAGATGATGTAACAAATGACTTACCGACACCACCTTTGCCGCTTACAACTGCTATTGTCTTTTTTATACTTGAAAACATATTGAGCGGTTTTAAAAAGCTTTCCGGGCCGGCATCACATCCACCGCCGCAGCTTCCGCAATCTCCGCTACATCCTTGATTGTTCATTTCCTCTGCCATAGCTTCAATCTCCTTTTCATAAAAATCTTTTCTTTTCCGTATGTAAAAAATGCTATAAGCCAAATAGCGATACTAAATAGATTATAGCATTTTAATGATTTAAAGTATAGTTCAAAAAATGATTAATACAGAAAGATTTAATTCCGTATTTGCTGATATATTAATTATTAATAAAAAGTCGAAATTTTTCCCTTAAAAGGTAAAAAGGAATAGCGGGGAAGCTATTCCTTTTTAGGAGAAGGTATTTCGTTTTTATGGGGTGTAGTAAAACTATATAATGTATTGGGGGGTTTTACGATATTTATTATATGGTATGGCAACTAATAAGTGTGCACAAATTTACCAACTATTATAAATTTATTTTGTGCAACTTTACTATGCCTCAAATAAAGCTTCGAACTCTTCCTGGCCGATTTTTTCTTTTTCTATAAGCAATTCGGCACATTTTTCAAGAACATTCTTGTGTTCTTCAATAACTTTCTTTGCCTTGTCGTAACATTCGCTCACAATTCGTTTTACTTCGTCATCAATTTCGGCTGCGGTCTTTTCCGCATAACCTTTTGTATGACCGAAATCTCTGCCGATAAATACTTCTTCATCTTCATTTCCGTAATGGATAAGACCGAGTTTTTCGCTCATACCATATGTTGTAACCATGCTTCTTGCCGTAGCTGTTGCCTGTTTAATATCCTGTGAAGCTCCCGTTGTAATATCATCAAATATTATTTCCTCTGCGATTCGACCGCCAAGACTTACCATGATATTTTGAAGCATCTTTCCTTTTGTATTAAACATTTCATCTTTTTCGGGAAGCGGCATTGTATAGCCTGCAGCACCCATACCGGTTGGTATGATGGAAACTGTATGGACCGGTCCCACATCCGGAAGCACATGGAACAAAATTGCATGTCCGGCTTCATGATATGCCGTAATTTTCTTTTCTTTTTCGGAAATAACCTTGCTTCGTTTTTCGGCACCTATGCCTACTTTTACAAAGGATTTGTTAATATCTTCCTGTTTTATATATGCTCTGTTTTGTTTAGCCGCAACGATTGCCGCCTCGTTAAGCAAGTTTTCGAGATCCGCTCCCGTAAATCCGGCTGTTGTCTGCGCAACATTTTTAAGATCCACGTCTTCTCCGAGAGGCTTGTTCTTTGCATGAACATTAAGTATTTCCTCGCGTCCTTTAATATCCGGACGACCTACGGCTACTTTTCTGTCAAAACGTCCCGGTCTCAAAATAGCGGGATCGAGAATATCAACACGGTTTGTTGCCGCCATAACGATGATTCCTTCATTAACTCCGAAACCATCCATTTCCACAAGCAACTGGTTAAGTGTTTGTTCACGTTCATCATGGCCGCCGCCCATGCCCGAACCACGGCGTCTTGCAACGGCATCAATTTCATCAATAAATACAATACAAGGTGAATTTTTCTTTGCTTCTGCAAAAAGGTCACGCACACGAGATGCACCGACACCTACAAACATTTCAACAAAGTCCGAACCGGAAATGCTGAAAAACGGCACTTTTGCCTCTCCCGCAACAGCTTTTGCAAGAAGAGTTTTACCTGTTCCCGGAGGGCC
>CACZQX010000128.1 GCA_902783445.1 uncultured Lachnospiraceae bacterium | reverse complement strand
TTTATTTGTCTCTCCAAGTGAAAATGGCTGAAACAGCCTGATGCACAAGTGCATTCGATGTATGATAGTATAGCATTTTCTTTGATTTTGCGCAACAAGTAAAAATTGTGCCGACATTGTCGGCACAATATCTACATTTCTATAATCGTTAATCTATCAACGGTTTCCCCAAAGAAAGGCAATGAATATTTAATATAGCCTCTTTCGCTACCGTCGATAATCCCGGTCTCCACAAGCCTGCCTTTGTATTCATTTACCTGCGCAGGGGCTTTTTGCAAAATATTCACCATATCGCCGACTTTGGCTTTTTGATTATTATCTTCCATGCAATTGTTCATTGCTTTAATAAACTCTTTTTCCACGCCTGTCAGCTCGTCCCAGACTTGGCTGTAAACCCTATCCTCAAGTATATCTTTTAGCTGAATTATCATGTCATCCAAGGATAACGCATCTCTTTTTTCCCAATAAATATTGCCGAGAAGCGAATAAGCATAAGAATAACCCTTGGTTATTTTTGCCATTTTCGCAGCATCTTCGAAAGAAATATCAAAAATCGAAGCATATCTCTTGGCAATCATATTCAGGTCGAGAGGGCCAAGATTAATCCTTGGAGCTCTTTTTAAAAACGTCATGTTTTTGTGAGTCTGCAGGCTTTTTATATCTTTATAAAGGCCTGTCATAATCAGATAAATCGGCAAACGTTCCCTTGTATAAAGCTGAAATGATGATGTGAATTTTCTGATGTTTTCCGTATTGCTGACCTCATCAACCGTGACAAGAAGCTTTTTCCTGATGCCTTTCATAACCTTAAGCATCTGCCTAATCATAACTTCTTCGTCGGATATTTTGGTTCCGCCTTCTATGGATACACCTATGCCAAGCAAAGAAAAATCGAGTTTCTTTTCGATAAAAACCTTGCCAAGAATCGGATCGGCTTGCAAATTGGCTGCCAATGTTTTCAAAAGATTGCTTTGTGAGCTAAGATTTACCACCTTCCACTCTTTTGAATCTTTTGCTATGTTTTCCGTTATATAGGTCGTCAGGGCGGTCTTTCCTATCCCTCTGACTCCTGCAAGCATGTAAACCTGTGATGATGACAGTTCGCGATTAAAATCGTCTATTATAATATCTTCTTCTGAATATCTGTTGATATATGCCTCATCCGAAGCATTACCAAAGGATGTTAAAAAAGGATTATTCTTCATACGGCCTCCTAAAAATATTATATATTTTCGAAATTCTTCTATATCTTTATATATTTAACTATATTTTCTATATTTATCTATATTTTACTATATTCGTATATAAAATCAAGTTTTTTATATACAAACAAACCAACCGATGACAATTTGTCACCAATCGGTTTGCATTCTCTTTTTTCCAATCTCTTGACAAATTGTTATCTGTAAAATACAATGCCATTAAGGAAACGGGTTTTTTACCGTATAGTCTTATGACTTAGGCGGGCTACTCGTTTCTTTTTTTATTTCTTCTTTGGTGCCGGCAATTCATCATACATCGCCTCTATAAGATCTCTTAAAAACTCTTTATTTTCGATATCGTCAACCATCAGCATTTCCTTTGCGCCCTCGTAAGGAATCTCACGCGTAGCATCCGGCATCATAGCCAAGGCTGATTTTGTGGGTTTAACAAGAAAACGGTCGTCGTAAATACCGCCAACAACCTTGCCGCGATAATAAATGATAAACTCACCCATCATCGCACGATATGAGATATCATCCAGCTCTGAGAGCTGTTCCAATATGAATTCTAAGTAGTCTTTTTTTGATGCCATGGGATTCTCCTCTCCACATCCAATATATTCAGTCGATTTTTCTTAAGCAAATACCAATACGCTCCAAGCGACACCACCGTGTCAAATGCATTGCCTAGTCCAAACAACAAGGCGATGCTGTAAAGTGTCGGCTGCCACACACCGCATATCCACAATACAAATGCTATTCCATAAAACACGCTATTGGTTACCACCGATTCAAATAGCATATAGTGCGTCTTGCCCAGTCCGTAAAAGCTGGCGTCAAATACATTTTGGATTGCGTATAACACGTAAAATCCCAGCAACAACATTACCAACCCAAACAGCTTATCAACGTCTTCAAATCCCAACACATTAGCCATAAACGGCTTATATAATGGTATTAGCGCAATCCAGGCAATCACTGTTATTCCCGTTATCATAAAATATCCCAGTGTATTGTTTTTCACAGCAGCCTTGTCTGTAGCTATTTCACGCTTTATCAGTTCCCCAAGCTGTATTACCGGCAGCAAAAGCCAACCCCAAATAAAGTTGTTTGCCACCCAATATGTGCCCTGTTCGCTAACCACATTTACCATTCGGGCAATCATCACCATATAGGCAAAATTCCTGATAAAGGACTCCAGACCGGAAATGCCGCCGACTTTTACAAATTCCTTAATCCATTTTAAATCGCTCTTTTCCCTGTTAAAGACATTTACGCCGGCTTTGGCAAGTAAGCCTAATGAAACTATCAATAGAATCGCATTAACTATTATGTTGGATATTCCGATTCCGTTTACGCCCAAATTCGCGGAAATACTAAGAGACGATACTAAAAACAAATCAAGCAGCACGCAAAGTACTAACCTGGCGCCTGTTATTATATACACGTTTAAGCTTTTCCCAAGAGTTACCAATCCTACCAAGGCAAATTGGCTAAGCACTCCGAACACATTAGCCACTGCTTCTATGCGAATGTAGGTCACCGATGGTCCTATGATAGTCGCATCCGCTGCCATAAATGACAAAAGCGATCTC
>CACZQX010000127.1 GCA_902783445.1 uncultured Lachnospiraceae bacterium | reverse complement strand
TTACCAAGGACCTGAAAAAGTATACGTTTATGCCTTAAAGGAGAAATAGGAAGTAGTCCTTGGCTATCCTTCACAAGTGTTACAGCCTCATCAGCACACCTTCTCGCCCATTCAGCATGCTTAGGACTTCCGATAATGTCTTTTTTGCTTTCCTCCGGAATAAGTTTTCCTTCGGCTTGTTTCTTGTGAAGTTTTATTGCAGCTTTTGCTGCAAGTATTCTTGTTACAGCTTCATCAAGACGAGTCTTTGAAAGAATTCCTTCTTTCAAACCATCTTTCATGTATTCAATATCTTCTGCGTAATCTTTGTTGAAAAGCAACATATCGCAGCCGCATTCTATACTGTAAGGAACGCTCTTTTTCCTATCCATTGCGCAAAGGAAACCTACCATTGGCGACGCATCGGAAATAATCATTCCGTTAAATCCAAGTTTTTCTCTGAGAAGATTCTGCAAAAGCTCCGGTGAAAGTGTAGCCGGCATAAGTTTATCCGGATGTTGTGGGTTAAACTTTTTCTGATATTCCGGCATCGCTATGTGCCCTGCCATAACCGTTAAAGCACCTTCATCAATAAGTGTTTTGTAAATATCTCCGTATGTGTTATCCCATTCTTCGATACTAAGTGAGTTAACGCTTGTTAAAATATGCTGGTCAACTTCATCCACACCATCTCCCGGGAAATGTTTTATGGAATATGCCATGTCATTTTCTTTCATGGCACGAATATACTCTCTCGCAAAAGCTTTTACTCTGTTTTTATCACTACCGTAAGTTCTTACGTTTGTAATAGGGTTATGATATTCCATATCAATATCAATAACAGGCGCAAATGCATAGTTGCATCCCACAGAACCTGCTTCTTCCGCGCAGATTTTGCCGAGTCTGTATGCTTGCTCTTTATCATTTGTGGCAGCTATTTGTAGCTGTTTACCAAATGCCGTTCCTTCTACTAAAAGTCCGTCTGCGCCGGCCTCTAAGTTTGCGGCCAAAAACATAGGTATTTTGGCATTTGACTGCAAATATTTATACGCCTTGGAAATTTCTTCCGTTTCGGCTGTTCTGAACATAAGCCCGCCCGGAGCTCTGTCCAATATTTCATGTTGTAAATATCCTTCATTGGCAGAATAACCGATTGGGAAAAACAACTGACCGATTTTTTCATCGTCAGTCATGCTTTCCAATGTTTTTTCCACCCATTCTATATCTTCATCCGAAAGGAAAAAGGGATTTCCCTTTAAGTTGATTTTTGACATGTTTGTCATCCTTCCTTTTATTGCTTATAAATTCTCGGGAGCTTTTACGCTCTTTTTAAAGACTTTCTTGATATTTGCGATCCATCCCGAACCTTGGGCAGCAACAACGTTTAATACAAGAATGAATATACCCGTTATAACCGTTGAAATTGCCGAACCGAGCTCCGACGAGAAAACGGCACTGAGTGCATATGACAAAATGCTGAGGGTCAAGGCACCCATAATGGTTCCGATTAAGTCACCGCAAAAGCCTGCTAACATAAGTCCGATAAATACAGGAAGGATGTTAGAGAAAAGTTCTCCCGCAGTGGTAAGCGATGTAAATGATGCATCGTGGTTTGAATTTGTTGCATACATAATTGTTGCAAATCCAAAAATAAGTCCACTGAAAATATATGAAATAATTACATTTTTCTTTTCGTTAATACCTATATTTACGGCTGCCTGCTGGTTGTTATTAAGCAACTGTGACTGCTTTCCCGAAACCGTCACATAGCTGTATATTCCGTAAATTACAATACATATACCGAATGGCAACAGTGCAAGCGGGAAAGAAGAAAACTTGTTTAATGACATATTTGCTACATATTTTGCACCGGCACCATTAAATATAATACATGTAAGTGACTCATAGAGCAGTGCCATTGCGATTGTTGCGATAATAATAGGTAGTCTTCCGTATACGTACACAATACTTACTATGAAACTAAGCAAGACGCAGATGCCTACGCATAAAAGGCAGAATATGAGAGGATTGCTATTGTATTCGCGCTGCGCCATGTTTCCTGCAATAATTGCTGCAACAAGCATTATGGCACCACCTGAAAAGTCAAATCTACCGCATTTAAACTGAAGTCCGATACCCATAGCGCATGATGCGGATATCGCAACATCCACTATTACTATTTTCCACATTTGCAAAGATCCAAAGTATGTTTTGCCATTAGCATAACAAAGTATCATCATGACAATATACATGGCAACCGGCAGCATTGCGGTTCCTGCTATTCTTTTTACTATGTTTGTTCCTTGCTTCATTTTAAGAAACCTCCGTTTAAATCTAATGAGCTTTCCGCACATTGCGGCAGTGTAACTTTCTGTTACAAAAGACCCCATGGCCTATGACAGTCACAGGGCCTGAAAATTATAATTAAAGGTAATTAATTATTCAAATTATTTGATTCCATCAACACTTATTCCAAGGAATAATGCCTGTAAATCTGCAAATGATGTGATTGCCTGAAGTTCTTCAAATGATACTTGAGCATCTGCAGGATCACCTGTTCCCATCATTGTTTTTTCCATAACATTGTTGATATCATCAGCGCTATCGATTACGTATTCAGCAGCATCAATTCTTTCTGCTACGAAATCTGAGTACATTTCACCTTTGATTGCTTTGTCTAAAAGTGTAAGACCATAAGCGATATCTTCGTTAGGTGAGATTGTAAG
>CACZQX010000126.1 GCA_902783445.1 uncultured Lachnospiraceae bacterium | reverse complement strand
GCTGTCAAAGCCGCCGCCAACAATATCGCCCTGCTTCTGCTTTTCCGTTCTGTATTTAGTTTCCTTGTTGATGATTTCAACCGATACAATCTGTTTCATAATCATTCCTCATTTCCTCTGTCCGTCCACCCAGCTTGTTTGTTTTGCCCTATGGATTTGTTCCCCGTCTATGTGACCGCCAATTAAAAAAGGCGAATTTTCGTCATGACCTGTTTGAAGAATCATTATTTACCATCCGCAAAGCAGGTGAAGGCCTCACGTTCAACATGTGGTAAGCCGTACTTTTCTTTTGCATCGGCGATAGCCTTGATCATAAAAGCCATGTTTCTTGCAAGATTTCGCATAGTTTGCAGGCCTTCAAGATCTTTTTTCACATCATCGGCGCTAAAACCATGAACCTGGTTCCAGTAAGTTGATGATGCAAGGGGCATGCCGCTTATTGTAAAATATTTGTTTAAAGCGTCAAAGCTTGCCGTATTACC
The DNA here is from genome assembly GCA_902783445.1 of uncultured Lachnospiraceae bacterium. Taxonomy (GTDB): domain Bacteria; phylum Bacillota; class Clostridia; order Lachnospirales; family Lachnospiraceae; genus RUG12871. The sequence goes on along the minus strand of CACZQX010000126.1, from coordinate 6,083 downwards.
GCCACGTCGACAACTGACCACAGACGCACCGACCTTCATATGCTTGTCAAAGTTAGAGCTGTAAAAAAGCCTGTCGAGGAAAGACAACAAAGTTCCGTTTGGCGATGCATAATAAACCGGACTGCCGACAACCAGGCCGTCTGCCGCTTCGAACTTCGCAGCCGTTTCGTTAACCGCATCTTCATCAAAAACACATTTGCCGTTTTTCGAGCAATATCCACAGGCAATACAGCCTCTTGTTTCTTCCATACCGACTTGAATAAGTTCAGTCTCAATGCCCTCAGCCGCAAAAACCTTAATCATTTCGTCCAGTGCGGTTTTTGTGCAACCATTTGCATGGGGACTTCCGTTAAGTAACAATACTTTTGCCATAATAAACCTCCTTATGTTTCGTTAATTTCATTTCTTATTTCTTCCCAATCTTTGCATCTATGATAGCGTTTATCCGCAAGCTCGAATTCATGATTCCATGGACGGTCGTAGACCATCACTTTTATATTCGGCAAGTGATCGAAAAAGCGAAATGCAAGCGGCGAATCCTCGACCGCTATGTCAAAATGCATCTTTAAATAGTCGTTGATTTCCAAACTGAATTCACTTTTTTCAAAAAAGTTCTCCCTACCGTATTTGTTAAGACAATACAGCTTTGCCTTCTCTAAGCCATGATTGTCCAGCCAAAGCCTGGATGGTTCGTAGGCACTGAAAGGACGGCCCGTAATCACAGATACATTATGACCGCTTTCCATCCAGTCATTAAGAGTATCCACAGCTCCCGGAGTCTCATCATAAGAAAGAAGCACCTTAGGTTTGTGTGCTTCCGACATCATATATTCAAATTGTTCTTGGTTTAATGAAAAAGATTGCTGCAAGTCAAAGAATCTCATATTCTCGTATGGCACTTCAATGCCGAAAAGTTTCTTTACAAAGCCCGAAAAATGTCTGGCCGTCTCACATATGCAATCATCAAAATCTACGTAAATGTTCATGTATCTATTTTACCTCAATTTTGCCCTATAATCCAATAAATTTGCAAAATTTAATTGACGAATTGCCTTAATTCCTGTACAATACATCTTAATATTTGTCATATATGAAACGCGCGAGACAAATTTTTCTAAGTAATTTCACGTCGATTCGGCAGAAATTCATTATTTTACAATTTCATACATAAGGGTAATTCTATATGACACGCCATATATGTGTATGTTATAATGTTTTTAAATGAAGGATTACCTTATGAACGAAACCAATTAGGAAGTCCTTCAAATGGACTTTCTCTACAATTATTAGAGAAAGGAGCATGCTGTATGATAGGAGGAATTGCTATGAAAGCGACAATTTCTGATATTGAAAACACAAAATTATCCAAAGAGTTGGATAAAGGCATTGATGACATGGAAAACGGTCGTGTAACTGCTCATGAAGAAACAATGAAGGTTCTAATGCAGCAGTACAACGATTATGTATTACAAGATTCAAGAAACTAATTATGGAAATAACAGATAATCGGATAGATGCAGGAAAAGCCTTTGACTGGGGAAGAACCTCCGAGGAATATGCAAGATATAGGGATATCTATCCGAAAGAGTTTTATCAGAAAATCATAGACAGAGGACTTTGTATAGATGGTCAGAATGTACTGGATCTGGGAACCGGTACAGGGGTATTGCCGCGAAACATGTACCGTTATGGTGCAAAGTGGACGGGAACGGATATATCTCCCGAGCAGATAGAACAGGCAAAGATCCTTTCGGACGGGGCCGGGATGAAGATAGATTATTTTGCCGTTCCTACGGAAGATATCGATTTTCCCAAAGAAAGCTTTGATGTTATCACGGCTTGTCAGTGTTTCCGGTATTTTGATCATGATCGTGTGATGCCGAAACTGGCAGAGCTTCTGAAACCGGAGGGAAAGCTTTTAATCCTCTATATGGCGTGGCTTCCGTATGAAAACAAGATTGCAGGAAAAAGTGAAGAACTCGTGCTGAAATACAGTCCGAACTGGTCAGGTGCCGGTGAAACGAAACATCCGATATGGATTCCGGATGTGGCGTATGAGTATTTTGAGCCGGAAGATCACGAGGAATATGATGTGTTGGTGCCATTCACGAAAGAATCCTGGCATGGTCGAATGAAAGCCTGTCGTGGTGTGGGTGCGTCATTGTCCGGGAAGGAACTTGCAAAATGGGATGAAGAACACAGGAAGCTGCTTGATGAAATCGCACCTGAACGATTTGATGTGCTTCATTATGCGGCTCTTGCAGTGCTGAGGATATCATGATTATATTTTTACAGACTTTTTTATGCCTTTATAATCTCGTTATTCTCATCCAACCACACCATATCGCCTTCGTTGATGCCCTTAGTGACAAGCTCTTCGTCAGGCAGTTCCAGCCTAATTTCTGCGCCGGAATCGTCCGACAAAATAACAATATCCTTAGGCTTATAGCCCGCCGGCCGCTCCTCGCAACCATAGTCAGCCTCGTAAATGTGTTTAACAGTGTATGACATGTGATGCTCCTATTCTTCTGCCGAACTAAAGCCAAAATGTTGGTTTTCATTGACAAATATTGTAAAAGGCAACGCCTTGATATCTTTATCCGGATTAGGTGTATCCAACCATGCCGACTGCACCCAAATCAATATTTCTTCATCAATCGAATCCAAAGGTTTCCCTTCCATATAGAAGTAAAAATCCTTGCCGCCATCAAGGCCGTAAGGCTCTGTGTAGACGAATCGTGTGTCATTTTTTACTTCTTCGGTTCCCGGTTCTTGCGCAAATGTTATGTTAACTATACTTGTTTTATATGTATAGTCATCGATTTTTTCCGGCTTGGCAAAATCCCCTTCAAAATCGCAGCAATAACGAACAATGTGAGCGTTATCCGTTTCAGGCGTGCCCATATCGGTATCCATGTAACTGCCCTTAAAATGACCGTTTTCATCCACTTCGAAAGATGTTACCCATGCACCGGCTCCGCTGGAAAATGAGAAGTCGGTTGATTCAAACTGCGCAAAGAAGGACTCTGTTTCCCCTGAATTAGTTTCCGTTGTAGCTTCGGTTTCCGCTCCTTTCGTCGGCACCGTAGCATCGTCACCTGCATTGTCAGCCGGTTTGCCCGTGCATGCCGTAAGCATTAAAGATGCGAGTAAACCCGCAATAATCATGATTTTTTTCATTTATTTAATCCCTTTCTAATTCCTATTACCAGGAAAGTAACTCTAATATTCTATCTTTCTGACTCTTTGTTAAATTGTTGTTTGTCCCCAAATGGATAGCATCATTTATTCCATTGATACTATCAAGAACGTACTTGCTTCTCACGGGGCTATTTCTTCCCACCAAGAAAGCATATCCCTCAACCCATACGTTTATCCCATACAGTTTCAAGAAGCTTGACAAAATATACACCTGGCGTTTCACCTGCTTAATTGGGTTCTTTACAGGCTCTTGATAAATATTCCCTGCATCTGTGCATTTTGTTTTAATCCAATCATAGTCATCTTCATTTCCATAAAGAGTACCGCTATAATTCTTAACTTCTATAACGAAAACTCCGCGATTATTGATAATCACATTATCAAGCTCTGCAGGTTTATCTCCAAAAGATATACTCACATTGTTTAATAGCACATCTTTTTCATTCAAAACTCCTCTTATCAGCTGTGCGGCAAATTGTTCACCTTGACGTCCGGCTCTCTTTTTACCTGATTCAAAGAAAGTGCCAAAATCAGCTTTTGAGAGGGCAATACCTAAAACAACCGATAAAACAACGATGACAATAACGGCAATAATTATAGCTATTACGATAGTAGAAACCATATCATTCAACCCTTTTTATTTAAGCATAAACGAATACGTATAATGGCAGTCCATAAAGTCATGTGACTCACAGCCTCTTATTTCTTTTCCTTCTGACATTAGTTTTTCAATAAGCATGTCATCCGACTCACCAGCATAGTCAGGAATATGAAACTCGCAATAGTCCAGCATTCTGCTTTGCTCTATATAGACAATTTTTCCTTGTCCACGCAAATACTTAACCGCTTGGTGTTTACCCGCGTAGTATATCGATGAATTTTCGCAACACTGTTTTATAAACGCTTCAAGTTGTTCTTTTCTACTCATTTTTTACAACCTTAACCATTCTTCTTTTTATTCTTATACTCTTTCTTCATTTTTTCCAAAGAATGTTGCTGTCTTATTCTCGCATCATCAGACACCAATTTATCCAACTCCATGAGCTTATTAACAAGCATGTGCCTATTATTATGAGAATCCCTTTTGCTTGCGGTTTCCCAGGGTTCTTTACCGGGGCCGTTGTAAATCTCGTAAATATCCCCATTTCTTTTAAGATAAAGTGCTACCAAATAATCCGGCTCATGTCCTATCACAATATTATCTTGCTGCGTAATTTTTATTTGAACCTTCTTACCGTCAACTTCCCCATCGTGTGCTACTGCCGAAGCTGTATACAGCTCAATTCCGTAATAATATGCAGCTAAGACTTCGCCAATGCTTCCAACCAAATGCCCATCAAGAGTAAAATGTCTTCCCGGAAAATCTCGTTCAAGCTCATTGACAATATCGATTAGTCTTTGAACTTTTTCTTTGATACTGTTGATTTTATCTTCTTGTGCTTCATTCATCATATAGCATCACCATTTCTAGCTGTAAACTAAACTACATCCCACTCTCAACTTTATCAATCAACGTCACATCCGCCGGCAGCCAGTCTACGCTTCTTATATTTTCCTTGTTTACCCACTTTGCGGCTTCATGTTCTTTTAATACAAGATGGCCTTCTACCACCTCGCACCAAAAGCAGTCCATAGACAGATGAAATGTCGGATAATCATATTCGATAGTGTCGATGTATTCGCCCACCTTGATTTCCGTTTCAAGTTCTTCAATTATCTCGCGTTTTAAAGCCTCCTGTGGCGTTTCCCCTGCTTCAACTTTTCCACCCGGGAATTCCCAGCCGCCTTTAAAATCTCCGTATCCTCTTTGTGTTGCAAATATAATTGGCTCGCCTTTTTCATTCGTTGCCTTTATAACTGCTGCCACAACTTTAACTGTTTTCATAATTCCTCCTAAGCTGTAAAGTAATCAAAAATGTCTTTTCTCGCTTCATTTCGAAGCGATAATTTAAAATTTACAATTGGCAATTTATCTCCATTTTCATTTTCTATTGTCTTTTCTTGCCAACTTATTGGTTCCACTTCTCCCATATAGTAAAAATCCGAACCTTCCCCATCGCTTTTTTTAATAAATAATAAGATTTTCAAACCAGTTTCTTTTGCATGTATAATTCGCTGTGCATCTGGACTGTCTATTCTTCTATTACTAGTTGTCCACCAGCTAAACACTTTGCTACTACGTATTTCTTGTTCCACAGATACTAGTTCAAACTCATCCTCAAACTTAATAGTTTTTGCTATGTCATCAGATTTTTTATATGTTACAAAAATTGGGCATGTCCCTGCACTAAAACTATATCCAAAAATAACTGCACTATTATCTTTTTCCCAATTAAGCAAACGACACGCATCTTTCCTTGAATACTTCTGATAAAGCACCAAATTATTTTCGTCATGGTCATCATACATATCCTTATATCTGCAAATACCATATTCTATCAGAGTTTGAAGCTCTTTTTCAAAATTTATATTGTGAAGTTTATCTACGAAAGAGCTTGCTCTTTTCATCACCCCATCAGCATTTGCTATTTCTTCCACAAGTTCAACTTCGCCATATTTTGACTTGTCGGATGCGCTATTAAGGAACTCCTTTGTTAAAACACGACATGATGACTCGTAATCCTTTTCTTTGTAAGTCTCTCCAAGTTTGTTTAGTGCTTCTCTCATTTCGTTTGAAGTAAATGCGCCCTCATTCAAAAGCATTTGAAGCATCAAAAGTTCATGAATTCGCTTTCCGTTCATTATTATGTTTGACACGAACTCTATTATCTTCTCTTCTTTTTCTGTAAATTTAACATCGTATTCGCTATCGACCCTACGAACAAACTGATCATAAGAGCCCGAGTATTCAACGAAAAGCATCGGGTCGATTTCACCATTTT
>CACZQX010000125.1 GCA_902783445.1 uncultured Lachnospiraceae bacterium | reverse complement strand
TTGCTGCCTTTTTCTCAGCTTAAGACCATATTGCAAAAAGTGTTCAAAGGCGCAAGATGCATATGCTTCAAAACGTGATACGCCGGCCTTGATTCTTTCTCCGAAAAGAAGTTTTGCAATTTCGGAATTTAAGTTTTCCGACAGTCTTTCATAAAAGGCAGCCTTAAAGGCCTTTTCGACATATTTTTCAAAGCTTGCGTCTTTACCCATTAAATCAAACAGTGAAAACAGCGATGCGTATTTTTCTCCTTTTGCATAGCCCGCCACTGCTTTTGCAATATATTTTTTTAAGTAAGCATGTGAGGAAACATCTTTAAAATCAAAGTCGAAGTACACTTCTTCTTCAAGGCCCGTAAACATCCTTTTCAAGCCTTTTACTATGCTTGATGCTTCTGCCTCGTTGGACTCCTCATCAAGTCTGCTGTATGTAATAACAAGCTTCCTTGAGGGTTTTGTCATAGCCAAATACAGATAAAATCTTTGAATATAGCTTTGCATTACATTTGTGGGCGAAAGCTCTATTCCCCCAACTTCCAGAAACTTCTTGTCGTTTTGCGTTAAAAGACCCGAAGATGCATTGATTTTCGGTACACGACCATCATTAACGCCGACAAAAAACAAGGCTTTTATGTCTTTTAATCTTGTTCTTTGAAGATCACCCACCACAACCTGGTCTACACGCGATGGTATTACTCCGCATTTAAGTTCTTCAAATCCGGACTCCACAAGCCTTATATAATCGCTTAAGGACAGTTTCTCATCTCCGTTTAAATCAACGAGTTTATCAAAAAATTCTATAAGAAGCTTGTAAACCTGCTCGTATTCGCTTGCAAGCTCCGCCTTTCCGGAAAGCTTTGCTTCTTCTTCGAATTTTTCAACCTTTGACTTAAAGTCCATTTTCACAACAAAATCGTATAGTCTTTTGGTTAACTCCTTAACGGTTTTTTTGTGACCTTTTAGGGCATCATATAAATCTATCAAATCCGAAATTGCCGCTATTCTTATCTCATTTAGTTTTTCGATGTCATCCCCATCCGGTGAGGCTTTGATCCATTCGCTCTCCCATTTCTTTTTGCCTTTTATACCCTTTGCGCGAGCATAGTTTTCCAGGCTGAAAAGGTCTTTCCTTTCTATTGCGCACATTCCAGATTTTAGGTAATTAAATACATCTTCATAGGCAAATTTGCTTTCAACTGCCTTTAACGCCGCCAAAACGCCTGCCATTAAAGGATTTGACTTAAGTCTTCTTTTCAAATCGATAAAAGCGGGAATATCATTTATTTCAAATACATCGCGAATAATTGCGTTATATGTTTCCGAATCCGATGTAATAACCGCTATATCTCTGTAGCGATAGCCTTCTTTTTTAACCAGTTTGTTTATTTCTATGGCGATTTTTTCCGCTTCGCTTGATGCATCTTCGCAAGAAATCAATCTTATATCCCCATCCGCAGCTATAGCTTTTGGCTTTTTAAGTCTGAAAATACCCGCTTCCAAATGGGCAAGCATCTTACTGTTTGCAAATCTGTAAGGAATCCGAGTTTTTTCTCCTTCATTTCCGGCTGCAATAAGTCCTTCGACCGAAACATTGTTTTCCGCCGCAATCCTTGAGAGTCTGTTGATGGTCTGCTTGCTTAAAGCAAAAAGTTCGAATTCCTTTGGGTTTTCCAAATGACCGCACTCTTTATAGTCGATTGTTAAGGCAACGGTGACATTTTTTGCATATCTTATAAGCATTGCAAGTAAAGAATACTGAACAGGCGTAAATCCCGTAAATCCGTCTATGTATATTTCACTGCTTTTGATTATTTTAGACAGAGGAACAAGACGGGCAAGTATGTCAAGCAAGGCTTCTTTTGTGGTGTATTTTTCTTTGGTTTCTTCTTTGAAACATTTGTAAATAAAATTAATGTCTTTTAGCTTTTTACTTAAGACAGGCTTGGAAGATGCTATTTCAAGCATTTTATCAAACTTTTCATCATCGATATTATATTGATAGAGCTCGGAAATAACAGACTTCATTTCTTCAACAAAGCCCACCGAGCGAGATCTGTCTTTATAGACTTGCAAATTATCCGCGTTTTTGTCTATTACGCGCCTTAAAATAAGGTTTTTGCCGGTATCATCCAAAAGCTCGGGATTTTTCCATCCCAGTTCCTCAAAAACCCTGTATGCAAGACGATCGAAACTCAGAATATCTATATTCATTGTTCCTTTGTTTGGATGCATCATTACAATGTCTTTTTGAGTCTGCATGGTAAATTGCTCCGGAACAATGGCTATAAGAGAATTTGACAGATTTTCCAAAGAAATATCCACCATTTCCTTACACATTTTGTATGATTTACCTGAACCCGAAGGTCCCACTACAAATTTTAACGACATATTTTCTCCCTTTTTCTCATTTCATACATTCTAAAAACACTATCTTTGTATAAAACAAAAAGTGATAAACCTTTTTAATTAATTACAATAAAAGTCTATCACTTTCTATGTCCAATTTATTACCCTTTAAAATTCGGCGGTTACTTCCGTTGCATTTTCGGTATTTTCAGTCACTTCCGCACCACGAACAAGGTGTACTATCATTCTGTCTCCGCTTCCGTCAAGACCCGTACATGTTGAAAGTGTTAAAATATGATTCTCTGTTGTCGGAACAACAAGCTCTCCGTTGATTGTAACACCTTCGCCGTTTACCACAACACCGGTGTCATATCTCGACCATGAAGTGACCATATCTATGTAATTTTGGAAGTTTTCCGGACTGCCGAATCCCAATGTGTAAGTCTCGCTGAATTCATCCGTAACATAAGCCGAGAAAACATAATAAATATATTTATGCTCACCGCAATAAACTTCGAAGGTCTTGTGATCTTCAAAATACTCGGCGCGCTTATAATCATTCAAAGTACCGAACATGGAATGATTCTGCATGTTATGACCGTAAACAATGCAGTTTTGCGCATCCATGCCCTCAGGAATCCTGTAATCCACAAACAAAGTTCCCGAACTGTTTGAAGTTCCGTCATAAAGATGGGTCAAATAATAATCGTTGTTATTTGTTTGAACAATAGGATAACTCATTGTTCCTTGCTGCCAAATCCAACCCACCGCATCCGGGCAAACTGCTTTCAAAGCGTTGAAATCCAAAATAAATGTTTGTATTTCATCCGGTTTTTGTTTTACGGAAACAATATTACCGAGTTCGTCATAAGTATCCGTACCCTGTTTATAGTTAGCGAAAATCTTTATAATATTAACGCCCGCAAATATAACAACAACAAGAGCAACTATTATTATAAGCGAAGTAATCGTATCCGACTTGGTCTTAAAGCTGATTAATCTAAACTTCTTCTTCGACTTTTTGACAGATTTGTCCTCATTTTCCGCCTCAACTACTTTAACGCTTTCACTTACTTGTTCTTCGTTAATTTCCAATTCTTTGTCATTATCGCCCATATTTCTTCTCCCTCGTAAAAAGCCAAACTATCTCATTCACGGCTTTTCTTACAGTATCTGTTAATAATTATATCAAAAAAACAGACATAAAAAAAGCACCATCTTAAAGATAGTGCTTTGATTTTTTATTAAAGTACACGTCTTACGTCTTGGATTGGCATGATGTACATGCTTCTTTCCGAACAAACTGCTCCCGGCACAGGCTCGTCAATAATCGTTCCGCCACCTGCGTATATAGCAACGTGTCCGCCATATACGATGATATCACCCGGCATTGCATCGCTGAGCGGAACTGAGTAACCGTTTCCTGCCTGAGCATCCGATGAACGGCTAAGTCCGATTCCGAACTGTGCATATACCAATGATGTGAATCCCGAGCAGTCGGTGCCTGTCTCTAAACTGTTTCCGGCATATACATAAGGCAACCATCCTACATACTGTCTCGCATAGTTGACAATGTTAGAACCCAATTCTCCATTGTAGCTTGATGCTGAGTTAATCTGATGATATGTTGTATATCTGTCTTCGCTATATGAAGAAACGTTTGCTGTTGTTGCAGCTATTCTGGCTTCTTCTTCAGCCTGTAATTCTTCAAATGTCTTTGCTGTATCATACTTAAGACCAACTGTTACATAGTCTGCTGAAATCCAGCCTTCAAAACCATTAAAATTAACTTTTACCCAACCGTCTTGTTCTTCAACAACACTGTATGACTCGCCATCAAAAATTGATGATATAACATCTGAACTTGTATTTGGCTCGATTCTTACATTTAATACGCCGGTTCCGTCATTAACCGTTGCCTTAATGAAACCAATCTGGTTTGCAAGGCTTTCTGCCTCTGCACCTACTACAAAGTAGCTTGATAAAATGTATCCTTCAACATTACCTGATTGAATGTGATACCAATCACCTTCAACACCGATAATTGATGCAGCGCAATGATTGCTGATAACACCGACAACATCATAATCCGTACCCGGGCCACTTCTTACGTTTACGTTATCATCACAAACAGAAATGGCTATTGAATTATAAATCGAATCATCCGTAGTTGCAGTCTGCGAAGATGCAACCGAAGGAGTTACAAGCGCAAGTAAATCACTCTCAATGCTCTGTGATTCCCAAAAATATGAATTAAGAGCCTGAGCGACGCCCGCACTAGGTATCTCTACATTAGGATTTGAAGCAAATACGCCTGCACTCATTCCCACAACTACACAAGCACAAACCACACTTCCGCTAATGCATTTAGTTAACTTATTCATTTGATAAAGTCCCCCGAATGTTAAATTGACACAATTGTTTGTGTCGTTTCAAACACTTTAATTAGTTTGTTACAAAAATATTACGGCCATTATAGCAAAGATTTTTTTTGCTGTCAACTAAATCTACCTTTTTTCACAAAAACAACACATAAAAATGCACGATTTTTAGCTATTTTTACAAATGTGTTCTTTTTATCAGACACTACATCTTGTGGTTTGATTCTGAATTTTTTTTAATACATTCATACATAAAGTGTTTGGTTGTTTTTTTCGAGTGTTTCAAATAAAATACCATTTTTAAGCCATTTCGAACACAGTCTTGGTACTTTTGGACTACGAACAAAAAATTATCACACAACAAACACAATCAAATACAATTTCTCTGTGCCTTAAATTACCGTAAATTCAAGCCCGACAATACTAGAAAGATTCCTTCAAAGTGCCGTCACTGTAGGCTTTCAGCAATCTCTCCAAATCCTCTATTTGGTTTTTTAGTCGTTTACCTATATCTGTATCAGCAACAATAAGTCTTTTATCTTTTACTTCAACAATATTTACATTAGGCGTATTTTCGTTTCTTATATACGCTGCATCTTTCTTGAAAGGTTTATGTTCCGCAAGAGATATACTTCTTGAGTTAAACATAAGAGTATATCCCGCAATACCGGTTTTCGGCTGATATGCTTTTGCAATGCCGCCGTCTATAACGAACATTTTTCCGTTGGCTTTGATAGGATGTTCGCCCTGCTTTTGTTTCACCGGCACATGTCCGCTGACAATATGTCCGTCTTCCGGATCCGCATCAAACTCTTCCAATATTTTCTTGCACACTTCCTCGTTTTTCGGTGCAATATCGTAATAATAGTTGAGTTTTTCTTTCTTCAAACCTTCGTCACCTATAAAGAGATTCTCGAATGTTGCGATTTTATATTTTCCGAAAAGCGGAGACTTTGGCCCACACCATAAATACCACATAAAGTCAACAGCATCCTTTTTCTTTTTATCACTCTTCGGAAGGAAATAAGCATCATTTGCAATTTCGTTGCAAATATCAAGAAGTTGTCTGCCCTCGTATTTTTTACCTTTCCACTCTACGGTATCATAGCTTCCGTCCTCGTTCATAGGAAGGCAACCATGGTATAAAACATTGTTGTTAATGGATTTGTACATTGAACCATGGGAATAGATAAATTTAATGTGTTTGTGAAGTCTGTCACTGTGTTCAAAGGAAATGCTCAAAAGCTTAATAAGCTCTTCCTCTTCTTTTGAAAGCTTAAAAGGATCTTTAGGATCAACCGTAGGGAAGTTATTGTCTCTGAGTTTATATTTCTTTCCTTCTATAACAATTTCGCCTTTTTCGAAATCCACATCCTTAAGCAAACATCTATCATCAAGCTCGTATTCCGGATGACGTGCAATAAGCTGTCCTTCCAACTTAAACTGCATTACCGATATTGCTTTATGCATTTTCGCCGCCATGTTTTTGTCAACATTATCGGCAACATTTTCATCCAATACCTTAGGCATAAAATATTCGCATGGGTCGTCGGCATAAACCTTTGCCGCAAAATCAAAGAAAGGACGAAGATTGATTGAATATCCGTCTTCCAACACATCAAAGCAGTTGTAACTTACCGCAATTCTCAATACATTGCAAATAAGCGCTTGATTGCCCGTAGCAGCTCCCATCCACGAAACATCATGATTGCCCCATTGAATGTCAATGTCATCGAATTTCATTAGTTCTTTTATAATAAGGTCCGCTCTCGGTCCTCTATCGAAAATATCACCAACAATATGAAGTCTGTCCACACAAAGTTTTTGAATAAGCTCGCTCATGGCGATCATAAGCTTGTCCGCAAGGCCGACTTCTATTACGGTATAGATAAATTCCATATAATACTTCTTTTTGTCAAAGTCTTCGTAGTTTGAATGAATCAACTCGTCGATTACGTAAGTAAATTCACTCGGAATTTTCTTTCTGACTTTTGAACGAGTATATTTTTTGGATACTTCCTTGCACATTTCCGCAAGTCTGTATATATTGACTTTTCTCCACTCGTTAAAATCTTCTTTTTTGAGTTCCGCTTTTTTCAAGCGAATAATTGTTTCAGGGTAATAAATCAGATTGGCAAGCTCATT
>CACZQX010000124.1 GCA_902783445.1 uncultured Lachnospiraceae bacterium | reverse complement strand
TTCGACAACAAAATTCTCAGATAAATTTCCCAAGGCAAACGCAATCTGTACACTCCGCTTGTAGTCATTTCCAATAAAATCTAATACCGTCACATATTGCTTTCCTTCACATTTACGGAGGCCACGTCCCAGCTGCTGAATAAAAATAGTCTGCGAATCCGTCGGCCTAAGGAAAAGGACCATATTGACCCCCGGAATATCTACACCTTCGTTCAGAATATCCACGGTGAACAGGATCTCCAAATCTGCAAAGTCATCCTGCAAGTCCTTGTATGCCCGAATCCGTTCTCCAACCGAATTACGTCCGGTCAAATACGCGGTATTATAGTACTCTTCCATCGCCTGCGACATCCGTATCGCATGGGAAATATCCCGGCAAAAAGCTAATGCTTTTAGCTTTTTGCCCGGCAATCGATACTTTTCAATCATCTGATATATAAAATTTATATGCTGATCGTCGGAAAACTGTTCAACAAACTTATGGCCTTTAGTTGCCTGAACCCCATATTCGATCAGTTCATCTCTAATTCCGTAATATTTAAATGGAACTATTAGCCGATTAATGATGGCATCTCTAAGCCGCAACTCAAAAGGAACGTTTTGATTGAACAAGGACAGTACATCCTCTCCATCCATCCGTTCAGGGGTTGCTGTAATACCTAACAAGAACTGAGGTTCAAAATACTCCAGAATTTTACGATACGTTGCCGCTGCTGCATGATGACATTCATCAATGATCACATAATCCCAGGCATGACGCTCAAAGAGCTCCAATGAATTTGCCATCGTAACGTTAGTCGAAAAAACAAAATCTGCGTCAAACTCTTTGTATTCACCATTGTAGATGCCATAAGAACGATCACTTCCAAACACCTTTTGAAATGTCTCAAAAGATTTCATCAGAATTGATCCTTCATGCACAATATACAGCAGACGCCGTGGGCCGAAATTGAGCGCATCGAAAGCTGCAAGAAATGTCTTTCCTGAACCTGCAGATGCTGTAATAAGCGCTTTATCTGCTCCCATTGCTCGGATACGATTCAACTCTTTCAGCGCGCGCCGCTGCATATAATTCGGTTTAATCTCTGCATTGGCAATGTCATAATCCATATCCCATCGCTCGATGGAATAGAACAGCCGGGTCTTATACTCCTCGATCAGATCTTTTGTCAATGGAAGGGTTTGCTTCCAAAGAGCATCAAATTCCTGCTTTGCTGCTTCGTATGTCCCCGCCTTATCATCAATTACCGAAACATCCCATTCTATATTCTTAAGCAATGCATAAACCGTAATATTAGAAGAACCAACCAATAATTCTCGATGATCCGCATACTCAAAGAGGTACCCCTTCGAATGGAATCCGACTACGGAACCCTTTGCATCATGGAAGCATTCACGATCTAACCTGCACGAAAACCGATCCGGATATCTGGCAGCAAGATCATAAAAGAATACAAGAGAATCTATGTCAGTAAAATTCTGGTAGGTTGATGTAATAACTTGTCCTCTTGCACCCCGCGCAATAGCCGCTTCAATATTTGTGGCAAGAATGCGTAGGCCCGGCTTTTTGATGAAGCTAACAGAGAAATAGAAAGCCTGGCATGTATCAATGCTGGCCTTCAGTTTATCAATAAATTTTACTTCACTGTAATTCGTATAAAAGCTACTTTGCATATCATTCCCTTCATATCATGAGCTTCAACACTTAAAAAGACTTCTTACTTACCTATACTTTACTGTGGATTTATACCTTTATTCTTTAGCAGACAGACTCACAAGTCGTCTTTAATAAACTTTACTTATATTTTTCTTCCATAAATAACCTGATTAATTTAAGCCCCAGTCCGAGGTATTCACCGTTTCAAATACATAGATACCTAAATGTATAGCTATCATATCGGTAATTTAATACCGACCACTACTGTAATGATTCGCGTTTGTCAATTATTGATCTAAACTATACAACTCATCTACAAGTTTTTTTAATTCATCATTATATCTAACTCCCAGAGATAAAATATATGATAAGTACAGTTTCTTCATTATTATATCTGTCTCTTCCAAATTTTTTAGATCAGTAATCACAACCGGATCGCATAACACCTCATCCCTATCAATCATTCCAATATAATCATGGAAAAAATCCGAATCCTCAGTTCGCACATTTTTACATCCAATTATCTCTAAGCATATATAAATATGCTCTCCTCGTTTATAATCAGCGAATATCTTGAAATATTTCCTGCAAATATCAGCGATTTTTTCCCACAACCATTTCCAAGGCAGATATTCATTAGGA
>CACZQX010000123.1 GCA_902783445.1 uncultured Lachnospiraceae bacterium | reverse complement strand
CCTTTACACAAATAAACGGGAAGGACGTGAAACGCTTATGTTTTGCGTCTTTCTTTTTGCTTTAAAGAATGCATAAACAAAAAAATTGTGGTTAAAGGCCTTAAATTAGTGTATAATAAAAACGGTGTGTGAAACTTGTGATAAAGTTTCAAATGTAATATAACCAGGGGGAAATGACATGCAACTTACGTTTTATGGAGCTGCTCATGAGGTTACAGGCAGTTGTTATATGCTTGAAACCAAAGGCAGAAGAATCCTAATTGACTGTGGAATGCTTCAAGGTCAGGATGTTCATGAACATGATTACGAAAGCATGAACCCGGCAAGTCTTGATATGGTGTTACTCACACACGCTCATATTGATCACTCAGGTTATTTACCATTATTATACAAAAAAGGTTTAAAGTGTCCGATTCTTATGGTGGATGCAACGCTTCATCTTTGCAGCATTATGCTCAGAGACAGTGCTCATATTCAAGAATTCGAAGCCGAATGGAAAAACCGAAAGGGCAAACGAAGAGGCGAAGAGGCAGTGGAGCCTATTTACGATATGAATGATGCACAGGGCGCCATTTCCTTAATGGAGGGCGTGCAGTACGGGCATGAAGTTAATCTCTTTGACAATGTAAAGGTACGATTTACCGATGCGGGCCATTTGCTTGGATCCGCAAGTATTGAAATATGGGTTACGGAAGATGATGTTACGAAAAAAATCGTATTTTCCGGAGATATCGGAAACTTCGATCAACCCCTTATTAACGATCCGGCATATGTTAGCGAAGCCGATTATGTAATTATGGAGTCAACTTATGGTAACAGACTTCATGGTGAAAAGCCGAATTACGTAAAAGAGCTTGCAAACATTTTGCAAGAAACTCTCGATAAAGGCGGGAATGTTGTGATTCCATCCTTTGCGGTGGGCAGAACCCAGGAAATCCTTTATTTTATCAGACAGATAAAGGAACAGGGACTTGTTAAAAATCACGATCATTTTCCTGTTTATGTGGACAGTCCTTTGGCAGTGGAGGCAACTTCCATATATTCAAAAGATACTGTAGGATACATGGACGAAGAAGCCATGGAACTTATAAAGGCGGGCATTAATCCGATTTCTTTTGCGGATTTAAAGTTCTCCATCAGCAGTGAAGATTCAAAATTTATCAACTCAGATGAAGAACCTAAGGTTATTATATCCGCCAGCGGAATGTGCGAAGCGGGTCGTATCAGACACCACTTAAAGCACAACCTTTGGAGAAAGGAATGTACTATTCTTTTTGTTGGATATCAGGCAAACGGAACACTGGGAAGAAATCTGGTGGACGGTGCCAAAAAGGTTAAAATTTTTGGCGAAGAAATCGATGTTGCCGCAAATATTATGGTACTCTCCGGAATATCCGGACATGCCGACAGAAATGGTCTCTTAAAATGGATAAACAGCTTCGAGACAAAACCCGAAAGAGTCTTTGTTTGTCACGGACAAGAGGAGGTCTGCGACCTTTTTGCAAAGGATCTTTGCGATATGGGATTTAAGGCTATTGCGCCGTATGCAGGGGAAGCTTACGATCTAGTTCATTTTGAAAAGGTTAAAGAAGCCAAGTTTATTGGAGAGGATAAAAAATCAAGGAAAAAAGCCATCAAGTCCGAAATTTTTATGCGACTTTTCAACGCAGGACAGACATTGCTTAGGGTTATACAACTTAATCAGGATGGCGCAAACAAAGATATTACAAGGTTTGCGGAAGAAGTTGAAAGTCTTGCTAAAAAATGGGACAGAGAGGGTTAATACCATACAATTTTATAATACAGGAGGAAAATTTTATGAACAAATGGGTGTATCTTTTTAAAGAAGGCAATGCAGACATGCGTAATCTCCTTGGAGGAAAGGGTGCTAATCTTGCCGAAATGACCAACTTGGGTCTTCCGGTGCCACAGGGATTCACAATCACAACCGAGGCTTGCACACAGTACTACGAGGATGGTCGTGAAATCAACGATGAAATTAAAGCTCAGATTGATGAACACATCATCAAGATGGAAGAAATAACGGGTAAGAAGTTCGGTGACAAGGAAAATCCGCTTCTTGTTTCGGTTCGTTCCGGTGCCAGAGCATCTATGCCGGGTATGATGGATACGATTCTTAACCTTGGTTTAAACGAAACCGTTGTTAACACAATTGCGGAGCTTTCAAAGAATCCGCGTTGGGCTTGGGACTGCTATCGCAGATTTATCCAGATGTATGCCGACGTAGTTATGGAAGTGGGCAAGAGCTATTTTGAAGAACTCATCGATCAAATGAAAGAAAAACGCGGCGTTAAGCAGGACGTTGAGCTTACAGCCGATGATCTTAAAGAACTTGCGGGCCAGTTCAAGGCTGAATACAAAGAAAAAATAGGGGCTGATTTCCCTGATGATCCAAAAGAACAGCTTTACGGCGCAATTAAAGCCGTATTCAGAAGCTGGGATAATCCACGTGCCAACGTTTATCGTCGCGACAACGATATTCCTTATTCATGGGGTACGGCCGTAAACGTTCAGTCAATGGCTTTCGGTAACATGGGTGATGATTGTGGTACAGGCGTTGCCTTTACACGTGACCCTGCAACGGGAAACAAGGGACTTTTTGGCGAATTCCTTACAAACGCACAGGGTGAAGACGTTGTTGCCGGTGTTCGTACACCTATGAAAATTACAGAAATGGCAGATAAATTCCCTGAAGCTTTTGAAGAGTTTAAGCAGGTTTGCCAAAAACTTGAGTCACATTACCGCGATATGCAGGATATGGAATTTACCGTAGAACACGGCAAACTCTATATGCTTCAGACAAGAAACGGCAAACGTACGGCTCAGGCCGCTCTTAAAATTGCTTGCGACCTTGTAGATGAAAAGATGAGAACAGAAGAAGAAGCTGTTGCAATGATTGATCCTCGTAACCTTGATACACTTCTTCATCCACAGTTTGATGCGGCTGCACTTAAAGCTGCAACACCTCTTGGCAAAGGCCTTGGTGCATCACCGGGTGCGGCTTGCGGTAAAGTGGTATTTACGGCAGATGATGCAGCGGCTTGGAAGGAAAGAGGCGAAAAGGTTGTACTTGTTCGTCTTGAAACATCGCCTGAAGATATTACGGGTATGAAAGCTTCGCAGGGTATCTTAACGGTACGTGGCGGTATGACAAGTCATGCAGCCGTAGTTGCTCGTGGTATGGGTACATGTTGTGTATCCGGTTGCGGCGACATTGTTATGGATGAAGCCAACAAGAAATTTACACTTGCGGGACAGACCTTTAATGAAGGAGATTACATTTCTCTTGACGGTACAACAGGTAACATCTACGCAGGTGAAATCAAAACGGTTGATGCCACAATCGCCGGCGAATTCGGTCGTGTTATGGCATGGGCTGATAAATTCAGAAAACTTAAAGTAAGAACAAATGCGGATACTCCAAGGGATGCTTTAAAAGCAAAAGAACTGGGTGCTGAAGGTATCGGCCTTTGCAGAACGGAGCACATGTTCTTTGAAGAAGACAGAATCGCAGCATTCCGTGAAATGATTTGTGCGGACACATTGGAAGAGCGCGAAAAAGCTTTGGACAAGATTTTGCCATATCAGCAAAACGACTTCGAACAGCTCTTTGAGGCTTTGGAAGGAAGTCCGGTAACAATCCGTTTCTTGG
>CACZQX010000122.1 GCA_902783445.1 uncultured Lachnospiraceae bacterium | reverse complement strand
CGCATCCGTTAAAGAAATCGTAATGAGCGGTTTCCAAGGAAAATGCGGCATGCGTCCTTTCTATAATAAAGAAGAAAAAACCGAAGCCTTAAAAAACATGGAGCGCATGGGTATTACAAAGTTTAAAAACCGCTGCTTCAGAGATCTGTCAGGTGGACAGCAACAGCGTGTGCTTTTGGCCCGCGCTCTTTGTGCCGCCGGCAAGATTTTGCTTTTGGACGAGCCGGTTACGGGCTTGGATCCAAAGGTTACAAATGAAATGTACGAACTTATTTCCAAATTAAATAAAGAAGGAATAACCATTATCATGGTTTCTCACGATGTGGCTTCTTCATTAAAATACGCAAGCCACATTCTTCATATAGGAAAGAAAATGTTTTTCGGAAGCAAGCACGACTACTTAACCAGCAATATCGGTCGTTTCTTCACCAAGGAAGGAGGGGCCAAATAATGGAAGCATTAATAACCTACCTCCAATTTCCTTTTGTAAGATACGCACTTATTGTAGGCGTTCTGATTGCCCTTTGTTCATCACTTCTTGGTGTAACGCTGGTTTTAAAGCGTTTTTCCTTTATCGGTGACGGACTTTCCCATGTGGCATTCGGCGGTCTTGCCATTGCAAGTGTGGTTAATTTGTCAAATCAAATGTTGTTGGTTTTGCCGATTACGGTTGTAAGCGCCATACTGCTTCTTCGCACCGGCCAAAATGCAAAGATTAAAGGCGATGCGGCAATAGCCATTATTTCCGTAAGTGCCTTGGCACTGGGTTATTTGATAATGAACATATTCCCTACTTCGTCCAATGTTTCGGGAGATGTGTGCACAACGCTTTTCGGATCCACATCCATACTTACGCTTACGCAAAACGATGTAATCCTCTGTTGCATTTTGTCCCTTATAGTACTGGCGATTTTTATACTTTTTTATAATAAGATATTTGCCGTTACCTTTGATGAAACATTTTCAAAATCAACAGGTACAAAGACAAACGCCTATAACTTGCTTATTGCAATAGTTATAGCACTAATCATAGTTGTAGCCATGAACCTCGTTGGATCTTTGCTTATTTCGGCCTTGGTTATTTTCCCGGCCCTTTCGGCTATGAGAATGTTTAATACCTTTAAGTCCGTAACAATATTTGCGGCAATTATATCCGTTGCATGCGCATTAATCGGTATCCTTATTTCAATACTTGCGGGTACTCCTGTAGGTGCAACCATCGTTGCGGTAGATTTGGTTGGATTTATAGCATGTACAGTAATTGGAAAGGTTCGAGCATAGACAAGTTAACAAACCGGCGAGGAATTTATCATGAAAAAAGCATTATTAATTCTCTTATGTATTATACCAGTAAGTATATTTACAGGATGCGCGGAAAACAGCGCCTCAAGCAGAAACAATGACGATAAATCGGATGTTGAAAAAGTTCTTGAAGCTGGCATGAACAACGAAAATGCAAGCACCGATTCAAACGGAGACAATGCCGGAACAGGTGCAAAATCGGCTGCAAACTCCGCACCCGCAGAAGGCGTGGATGTAGATTTGACGGTTATGTCTTCCACCATGGTTTATTCGGAAGTTTTAAACATGATGACCAATCCCGATGACTATGTAGGAAAAGTCATAAAAATGGAAGGTATTTACGCTACTTATCACGACGATGCAAGCGGAAACGACTACTATGCCTGCATCATCCAAGACGCCACAGCCTGCTGCTCACAAGGTATTGAATTTGTTCTTGCGGATGGCAACTATCCGGAAAGCAACGATCAGACTTTAAGCGTTGTGGGCACTTTTGACACCTACGATGAAAACGGAACAAAATACTGCACCTTAAGAAATGCCCAGTTGGTGTAGTTTGACTATTTTCGACGAACTTTACGCATTATTTCAACGCCTCTTGCGATATTGGTTATATCATCATTGTAAGAGGCGTTAATTTCTTCCGAGATTCTTTCCATACATCATATCTACTGTAACGTCGGTGTTTTTACCACTTGCAACGGAGCCGTAACTCCCGCCGCCGTCGACACCGTATAAGTTATGGTT
>CACZQX010000121.1 GCA_902783445.1 uncultured Lachnospiraceae bacterium | reverse complement strand
TTTTGCAAAAATCATAATGAGATTCGCCCGGATTTGCGTTAAGTCTATAATAATCGTCTAAGGCAACCTTGCTTTCGTTTTTGTTTTTAAAGTCATAAGAGGCACACAGGAAGGTGTTATATTCCTTTCCTTCGATTTCAATTATAGCATTTATCAGTTCGTAGTTTAAATGTTCAACTCCGAGAATGGTGAGAAGTCGGTCAACAATAATTTCATTAATGCATTCGTGTCCGATTATTCCCTTAGCAGCATCAAAATTTGAAAGTTTGTAATATTTTTTTTCACCCTTAAGGTTAGACTGTGATTTTAAAAATGTGCCGGCTGTGCCGCTTGAGTTTCGGACATGGGACCACTTAAGATAGGTCAAATCCTGCTGTTCAAGTATGATGTCATTAAACATAATAATCACTCCTTATTTGACGTGCGTCAACTAATCAAAATAATTATATTATATTATTTGACGTGCGTCAACTAAATCCGAAAAAGCCTAGTGAGCCGGAAAGTATGAGATTGGGTTGATTTTGGTAGAAAATAAGACAAATAAAAATAATTAATAGAAAAATGTAAAATATACTTGACATAATTCCATAAATGGATTATTTTATAGTTAGAAAGGCTGAGTTGTAATCCGAGAGCTGAGTTGTAGGAGTTGTAGGAGTTGTAGGAGTTGTAGGAGTGAAAGAAAAATCAATGGAAAAATGTAAAATATACTTGACAAAATTCCAGAGGAGGTTTATTTTAATGTTAGTATCTAATACTTGGTGACATTGATTATAAAATCGAAAAAGGAGGTAGTAAATTGGTAAATCAACTAATAACACCACTTTGCTTTGCAGTTGCATATATTGTATTGGCAATTATAGCAATCAGAATAAGGAGGAAAAACGATGCATGAAGATAGCTTTAAGCTTGGCATTGTATTTGCTATAGCATTTGTAATTATATTCATATTAGTAAGGGTAATAATAAAAAAAGAACCTGAAAAAAAGCATTATGATGAGATGCAACTTCAATATAGAAATAAAGCTTATAAGATAGGTTTTTTCTCAACATGGTGTTTATTGTTTCTGGCAATGGTGGTAGAAGGTCTCTTTGGAGAGTTTATAAAGAGCTATATTTCGCAACAAATGATTTATCTAATAGTAGTGTTTGTCGGCTTTAGCATTTTTGCGGTATATTCAATCATTAATGATGCTTTCTTTAGAGTAAATGAAAAAAAACGTAATTACATATTGCTTTGTTCTACCGCATTGTTTGTAAGTGTTTCCGGATTAGTATCATGTATAAAAGAAAAGAGATTTTTAATGGATGGGAAAATGGGGATGACAAACGGAGGAGTACAATTAGTAATTTTGTGTGCGTTTTCTGTAATTCTAATATCCATAATCATAAAATCAACTAAGGAAAGAAAGGCTAAAGCGTAATGAAAAATCTAAAGTTGAAATCCGCCCGAGCAGCTAAAGATTTATCACAGGAAGACCTGGCTAACCTTTGCAACGTATCCAGACAGACAATAAGTGCCATTGAAAAGGGGGACTATAATCCAACCATTAAGCTTTGCATTGCTATTTGCAAGGCGCTTGATAAAACATTGGACGAGCTGTTTTGGGAGTAAATTAATCAAAACGAAAAAAGGAAGCGATGCACCGGAATGGTGCATCGCTTCATAATTAGAGAGCTAATAAAAATGCTACGGACAAAAAAGGACAAAAATCGCGGACAGAAAAGGAATATCTCTAATCAGAAACCCTGATTTGTCTTGTTATATGAGGTAAAAAACAACAATTAATAAAGGAGGTTGAAAACATGAACGAAAGTTTAAAAGTTAACAATATATCAAAAACATTTAAACTCAACTCAAAACAAATGAAAAACGAAAAAACCACAAAGCGTACAAAGACAGCGGTTAACGATATTTCGTTTTCCGTTAACAGAGGAGAAATTTATGGACTTCTGGGACCCAACGGGGCCGGAAAAACGACTACGCTCAGAATAATCAGCACGTTGATTAAACCTGACAGCGGAGATGTCTTGGTTGAAGGGTGCAGCGTGAAAAGCGAGCCTGAGAAGGTAAGAGAACAAATAGGATTTTTAACAAGCGAGTTAAAGCTCGAAGATTACTTTACACCAAACTATCTCTTTGATTTTTTTTCTAATTTATATGGAGTGGAAAACAAAGAGAGAGCCGAAAGAAAAAGTACACTTTTTGAAAAGTTTGGAATAAATAGATTTGTGGATGTTAAGGTAGCGGATCTTTCAACAGGCATGAAACAGAAGGTCTCACTTTGTATTTCTTTGGTTAATGACCCGCAAGTTATTATATTTGATGAGCCGACAAACGGTTTGGATATAATTACGGCAAAGACGGTCACAGACTTTTTGCTGGAGCTAAAAGAACAAGGGAAAACCATCATCTTATCAACGCATGTATTTGAATTGGCGGAAAAAATATGTGACAGAGTAGGGATAATAATTAACGGAAAACTTTGCATGGATTGTAAAATGGAAGATATTGACAATAAAAACGGGTTGGAGGAGATCTTCTTCAAAATCTACAATGAGGAGGCATCGGCATGAAAAGTGGTTTGATAACGATAATAAAAAAGGAATTGCTAAGATTTTTCACAGACAGAAGAATGGTGTTTTTGACTATTCTTTTACCGGGACTTATGATATATCTTTTATATTCGGTTATGGGGCAGGCATTGGAAAAACAGTTTGATGAAGAAAGTTATATAAACAGCAGCGTTGTAGCAGTTAACATACCGGAATCGTTAAAAGATGTTGTGGAAGAGCTTATGGTTGTAAAATATGAAAATAATCCGAATATAGGGCAATTGAAGGCTTTGGTTGAAAGCAAGCAAAACGATGCTTTGATTATTTTTCCGGACAACTTTGAAAACGATATGTTAGCTCTCTTAAGCGGAGTGGAAAAGGAAACCCCGAATGTGGAAATATATTATAATTCATCGTCGGACAAATCGGAAATTACATATAATTTGTTGATAGAAGTTCTGAATTCCTTTGAAGACGGCATGTCAAATGTTTTTGATATTAACAAAGATATTGAAGACATCGATCTTGCAAAAAAAGAAGATGTATCGGCAAGCTTTCTTGCGGGTCTAATGCCAATGTTAATAATAATGTTTATCTTCTCCTCCTGCCTATCAATAACAACGGAGTCCATAGCCGGAGAAAAAGACAGGGGTACGTTGGCGACTGTGTTGGTAACAAAAATAAAAAGGAGTCACATAGCAATCGGAAAAATTGTGTCAATGGGATTGATTGCGGTTTTAGGCGGAGTTTCATGCATAGTCGGACTTGTGTTGGCCATGCCGAATCTGGCTAAAATTATGGGAATTGAATTTAGTGCCAACCTTTACAGTGCTATGGATTACATCTTGATAGCGCTTGTGGTAATAACCACAGCAATGTTTATTGTTGGCTTGATTTCGATTATATCGGCAGTCGCAAAAACGGCAAAAGAGGCACAAGCATATTCAACCCCGTTAATAATAATAGTAATGCTTGTAGGCTTTTCTTCAATGTTTAAACTTGTGGAAGTAAATGGTGCGGCTTACAGTGCCATTCCGATTTTCGGAAGTGTAACCGGACTTTCGGATATACTTTCTTTCAGCGGTAATTATAATTCCGTAATCATTGCTATAATATCTAACCTGGTATTTACCGTAATAGAAACAATTATTTTATCAAAGCTGTTTAACAGTGAAAAAATAGTTTTTTCAAAGTAGAAACAAAATAGATTTAAAATATAAAAAGTTACATCTAAATATATTTGGACTTCTGTCCGAAATATATATCACAGGATGTAACTTTTTTTAGCATGGAGGCTTAATTAAAGGATGTTTTGTTATGCAAATTAACGCTTCAATGCTGAATTTAGTAGGCAAAAACGATAATGAAAATAAAATAAATAACTATATGGATAGCCCTGTAAAATCTACAAAGGATAAAACAGGGGATTTGGGCGTGTCATTCGGATCTTCAATGAACGCCTCTTTTTCGCCTTGTTATCCGGAGGAAGAAAATACAATAAATCCGCAAACCGGTGAAATCGATATGAAGGCATGCCTTGAAAATCTCAAGGACAACATCATGCCGGATTCTATGGATTTGATGGAAGAAATGGGAGTAATCCCGGATAAAGACGATCCGTCAAATGTTCTTACCGTGGCAGAGCGAATCAAAATCGAGCTTGCCACTCATTGTGATAACTATAAAGGTGATGTTTCAAATATTTCAGCGGAAGACATAAAAGAAATGGGCGGCATGGGCAGACAGCAGATGATTAAATCCGCCCTTGAAAGCTACAATCTTCCAACTGATGACAAAACCGTGGCAGAAGTAAATGATGCCCTTTCAAAACTTGAAGAAGTCACACCCGTTAAAGAAGAAACGGCAGCAGTGCTTCTTAAATCAGCTGACCTTCCGACTATCGAAAAGCTTTACGAAGCCGAGCATAGCGTGGCAACTGTGGGTGAGGCGACTAAACCACAGACATTTAGCGAATTTCTTGCTGCTGCAAAATCTTATGATGCAAGCGCGCAGGCAGCCAAAGATTCAGCAAGCACAGACAGCAACTGGGAAGCCCTTAAAGGGCAGGTTGAAGAGCTGTTAAACAAAAACAATATCGAAGCAAACGAAGACAATTTAAATGCGGCAAAATATCTTGTATCAAAGAATATTCCTGTAACGGTTTCCAATATTCTTGATGCAATGGATTTAAAAAACATTGATAATAACGAAGCGAAAAACATAGAAAACATCGTAAGAAACATGGCTTACGGAACTAAGGCGGAAGATGCACAGATAACAAGCACTTCACCAAAGATTAATACGGTTAAAAACCTGCAGGAAATGCTTTCAAACTTAATAGCAAATCCAAAAGAGGCAGAAGCTAAGATACAAAGCCTTGTAAATGATGAAAAAATCATAAACCTTCGTGGATTGGAAGAGGCAAAAGAGGGCGCGACTGTGGATAACTCATCACAAACAGTTATCACCGCAAAGACTCAACTTCTTGAAATCAGCTTAATGATGAGTGCCGAAGCAGGCATTAAACTTATGAAAGCGGGCATTCGCGTTGAACTGGAGCCTTTGGAAAACTTGCTTGAAAAGCTTGGCCGGATGCAAAAAGACTACTACGCCGCACTTGCGGGAGAAGAAGTGGATGCGCTGACAATCGCAAACAGCGATCCCGTAAATCAAAGCTTAAATGCAATGAAGGCGCTTTCGCAGGTTCCGGCATACGTACTTGGATATGTTGCAAAACGAGAGATTAAGTTCACTCTCGAAGATATTAATAAGAGCGGAAATACATTGGCAAAACGCCTTGAAAAAGCCGGCGAATCCTATGAAACCATGGGAACGGAAATAAGAGGCGACCTTGGTGATTCCATAGTCAAAGCCTTTAAAGCTTCGGAAGAAAGTATACTTAAAGATCTTGGCATGGAAGCAACGGATAAGGCCAAAAAAGCGGTAAGAATCTTAGGCTTTAACCGCATGGAAATTACAAAAGAAAACATAGACAGAATCAAATGCCTTGAGTCGGAAGTCGAGAAATTGGAAAAGAACTTAACTCCGGCAGCAGTGGTAAAGATGCTTAAGGAAGGCATAAATCCTTTAAATACGGACATTTTCGAGCTTAATGATTCATTAAAAGAAATGAACGAAGAGTACAATTTAAAAGAAGAGCAATATGCATCATTTCTTTGGAAGCTTGATAATGCGAAGGAAGCGCAGCTTTCCCCGGAAGAGCGCGAGGCTTACATCGGCATTTACAGAACCATGCATCTTATGCAAAAGGATAATTATCAGGCTCTTGGCTACCTTGTAAATTCGGGTGCCGAGCTTACCATCAAAAACATGGTAAACGCTATAAGAGCAAAACGCGCCAAAGGCATGGAAATAGATGTTGATGACACTTTTGAAGCATTAAAGGAAACAGCACACGGCAAAAATTTGAATGTTCAATTAAGCGCTTTTGAAAAAAATGCTATCGCAGGTGTTAGGAAAAACGAAAATAATGACGATAGATATATAGAGCGATTAAGCGAAAACCTCGTTGACGATCTTATTGAAAATATGAATCCGGAAGGATTAAAGGCAGTATTTGGCGAAAACTACAGCGAAATGAGCCTTGAAAGATTTTCGGAAAATTTTGCAAAAGATGAGTTAAATAAAACTTATAAATCAGAGTACGAGGCAGCAAAAGTTCTTGAATACTTCGAAAACGAAGGAGATATGGAAGCTCTTACAAAGATGCTTGAAGCATCCGGACAGCTCCCATCACTTGCAAATCAGGCAGCTTTGAGACAGATCTTGTCGGGAAGAGCCGGATTATTCAAGAACTTGGAAGATGAACTGGACAATCCTAAAGAAGAGCTTGAAGGCTTGGCGGATTCAATAGAGTCCGAAGAAGAGCTGGACGGTGCGGTTGATAACTTGGCCGCAAGAGCAAAAGAGCTTTTGGAAGAAAAAGTTGATACGGCGGATGTTGATACACTTGACTTGAAAAACATCAAAATAGCCAATATAGGACTTGCACTTCTTAAGGGAATGAGCAGTAACAGAAACTTCCAGATACCGATAGATACAGGCGATAAGCTTTATGCGGTAAACTTAACCGTCATAGAGGGAACTAATGACACAGGCAAGATAAAAGTCGAATTCGAAGATGAAAACTTCGGTCTTGTAAAAGCCGAAATAAAGGCGGCATCAAAGATTACAAGCGACATATATTTTGAAAAAGCATCGGCTGCATCTTTCACAGAAAGCATTAAAAATGAATTCGAAGCAGCATTAACCCAAAATGGATTTAGGGTTGGCCGCACAAATCTAATCGAATTTAACAACATAAAAAAAGGCATTTTTTCTGATACCACGGATGAGACGGAAAAGAGCGACACAGTGAAAACCAAAGATTTGTTTACCATCTCAAAAACTTTCATAGAAAGCTTTGCGAAGGTAATGGCAAATTAAAGACCCTCCCGGGCAGAAAGAGGCATTTTTATGATTATCAGTACAAACTTATCAGCAGTATTTTCAAACGAACAATTAGCAAGAACAACAGACAGAGTTACAAAATCCATGGAGCGTCTTTCAAGCGGATACAAAATCAACAGTTCCAAAGACGATTCCGTAGGAATGGCTGTTTCAGAGACAATGCGTCTTAAAATAAGAGG
>CACZQX010000120.1 GCA_902783445.1 uncultured Lachnospiraceae bacterium | reverse complement strand
GAATTCATCGCAGTAGTAGGAAAGCTTGTCCAAGCTTTCGAAATTTACTTTTTCTTTGGTATAGTTTTGCCAACGGTCTGTGACTATATAGTAAGGACTGTTTTCTTCCCCCGCCATCTTTTTGCAACTTAAATCCAAGACCAGATGCTTTTCGCCCACAGTCTGCACCAATTTATCAAGGCTTACATAATTTATCTTACCTTCTTTAAATACATAGCTGGTTACAATTACATGGGATGCACCGGCATTTATAAATTCCATGGCATTGTCGGCAGTTATACCGCCGCCGATTTGCATGCCCTTCGGAAACATTTTAAGAGCATCCATTGCCTGTGCCTTTGTAGCTTCGTAGTATTCCGAATCCTTATGATTAAGCAAGATAATATGGCCGCCTTTAAGGCCGTCGTTCATATACATTTCCGCATAATCTTTTGCGGATTTTTCCGATACGAAATTTTCAGCAGCCGAATCTCCCTCATCCTTAAGGCTGCTTCCCACAATTTGTTTGACTTGTCCGTTGTGTATATCGATACATGGTCTGAATTTCATGATTGTACCTCTGTCTGTTATTTATTTAATACCCCATTTGTAATGAAAAGTTGTATTGAAACTTTTCACTGTTTTTGCGGAAATATTACTGATTATTGCCGCTTATATAAATAATACTATATCAGATGCGTGCAAAAATCAATGTTTCACAGGCAAAAGTCTGATTTTCGCAAGCATAAAGCAAGCCGATATTCTAATTAAAAAAATCAAAAAAACATACTAAATCACTTGCTTTTAAAGTATAATTATTATAAAGATGCTGTGCATTAAAAAATGTAACGGGGGAAAAAGGGGAAGAATATGGCTAAAAAGGATTACACAGACGAAGAAAAATTCAACTATATCGAAGAACACATGGACAATCTCGGAGCATTAAGCGACGAAGAGTTGATGATGTTTGCGGATTTTGTGGACTACGGAGTGGAGCGTGACTGGCCTTGCGCACTTATGGCTCTTGGCTACGGCTGCTACGGCGGCAACGAAATCTATGAAACCGACTGGGAAACATCCAAGCGCTGCATGCTTAAGCTTATCGAGCTTACGGACGATCCTTTTTGTTATAACACATTGGGTTATATCTATTATTACGGCAGATGCAATAACGGTGTGCCGGAATATGACAAGGCATTTCAATATTTTGCCGTTGGTGCGGCTCACGGAATCTACGAGTCCCGCTATAAATTGGCGGATATGTTTCTTACGGGAAAAGGAGCGCTCAAAAGCCCAAGCGCTGCAGCAAATATGGTAATGGCAATGTATAATGACAACAAGGAGCTTTTTTGTGATGAAAGCTTTGAATCCAAATTTGCAGACATTGCCCTTAGAGTGGGAGGCTTTTTCGAGCGCGGAGACGGTGTGGATCAAAACGACGTGGCGGCTTACGCTTACTACAAAGAGGCGAAACTCGCCATTGATAAGCGTGTTGAGCTTTTTGATTTTTTCGGCGACAGAAAGGTGCAAAAAAATATCAAAGCATCCATGGACAGAGTATTGAAAAAGCTGGGAAATAACTTCTTCCAAGATAAATTCACAATAGACAATCCTATATTTTTCGCCATGCTTCTTAAAAATTCCGTGGGGATAGATTTGGATCTGCACGAAGATAAGGACGGTCGCTTTGTTATAAGGGCAAAATCCGTCGCCGATGACGAACTCAGCGGCAAAACCATAATAAATATTGCCACAATCGACTATTGCGAGCTTATAGATGAGGCAGCCTTTTATTTAAGCGACGACGTGGAATTTGTGGAAAATTTTGTGCCGCCGATGAAGGCTTTTATAACAGGTATAAATTATGATGAAGAAGCGGATATTTGGAATTTTCTCTACCGAGACAGAATAATGATTTCGATAAAATGTTCCGAATTTGAGTTTATTCCTTTAAAACCAAGCGTTAAAGATAACTTTGAGGACACTTTGTAATAATTTAATCATTGCACTGTTTAAGTACAATTTATATCATTGATTTTTCACATTTATTTAGTAATATCATAAAAAATCTATAAAGGAATATAACTATGAATTACAGAAAAGACAGATATGGCAAAGAAATTTCGCAACTTGGCTACGGATGCATGAGATTCACGAAAAAAGGAACATCCATCGATTTTGAAAAAGCAGAAGCGGAAGTAATGCGAGCCTATGAAATGGGTGTCAATTATTTCGATACGGCTTACATCTATTCGGGAAGCGAAGAGTGCCTCGGAAAAATCGTCGAAAAAAACGGCATCAGAGATAAAATCAGCATTGCAACCAAACTGCCTCAATATTTGGTAAATACATATGATAAAATAGACAAATATTTTTACGAGCAGCTTAAACGCCTGCGCACAGACTATATCGATTATTATCTTATGCATATGTTTACGGATTATGCCGAGTGGGAAAAATTAAAAGCCCTTGGCATAGAAGATTGGTTTGCGAAGCGTAAAGCCGAGGGAAGCATCAAAAACGTGGGCTTTTCCTATCACGGTAATACGGAAATGTTCTTAAAGATTCTCAATGCCTATGATTGGGATTTTTGCCAGATTCAATACAATTATTTGGATGAGCACACTCAAGCCGGACGAAAAGGCTTGGAAGAGGCCTGTCAAAAGGGCGTTCCCGTAGTGATTATGGAGCCCCTTCGCGGAGGAAAGCTTGTTAACTTACCGACTAAGGCAAAAGATTTGTTGAAAGCAAGCAAAAAACAATATACTACACCGGAGCTTGGACTTCGTTGGCTTTGGGACCAGGAAGGTGTAACATGCGTACTTTCGGGTATGAATTCCCTTGAAATGGTAGATGAAAACATACGTATCGCATCATCGGCAAATGTGGGAGATTTTGACGAATCCGACTTTGAGCTTGTTGAAAAAGTCAAAGCCATAATCAAAGAAAAAGAAAAAGTAGGCTGTACCGGCTGCAGATATTGCATGCCATGTCCGAAAGGCGTAGACATTCCGGCAACTTTTTATCATTACAATCTTATGTATATGGAAAAGAAGAATGCAACAAGATTCGAGTACGCCAGAAACGTAGGACTCAGAAGAGAGGCAAGCTTCGCATCTCAATGTGTTGGATGCGGAAAATGCGAACAGCACTGTCCGCAAAAGATTGATATAAGAAATAAGTTAAAAGAAGCGGATAAAGCACTGCGTCCGCTGCCTATTAAAATCGGTCTTGGCGTGGCAAGAAAGTTTTTTTCAAGGAAGTACAAAAAATAGATGGAATTTAAACGTATAGAATATTTTTTGGCGGTGGCAAAACATTTGAATTTTGCCAAGGCCGCAAAAGAACTGTATATAACGCCCCAGGCTCTGTCAAAACAAATTAAAGAGCTGGAAGCGGAGGTGGGTTATCCCCTTTTGTATCGTACAACCGCAAAGGTAAAATTAACAGAGGGCGGAGAAAGCATGAAAAAACGCTTCACTCCCTTGATTGACAAGTTAAATAAGGCCTGGGATGAAACCGTAAGTGAAAAAATAATCAGATTTACATATTTTGGAGGGATTCCCCAGGCGCAGGTTGTATCGAAGGTGATTCAGGAATTTACCGAAAGAATCAGCGATTGCAAATTTGAGCTTTACTGTTCGGAACTTGAACAGGTCAGAAAAATGATGTTGGACGGCGAAGCGGATTTGGCCCTTACCGTGTGTCATCCCGGAGAAATATGGGAAGATTGCAATATAGTAAGCATACTTAAATTGCCCGCATATGTGCTTATGACGAAAGACAATGTTTTGGCCGGTAAAAAAAGCATTACGAAAGCGGATCTAAAAAGAACAAATATCGTCTTGCTTAAGCAGGATTTTATATTCAACGCATCCATGTACGGAGAATTGTCAAAGTCCGAAAATGTAGTATATGCAAATACCGCAAGGGATATAATGCAATTGGTGAGCATGGGCGAAGGTGTTGCGGTAATGCCTTTGTTTGATGACAGTTTTGAAGATTGGAATCTGGCGGCAAAAAAATTAAGCGATAAAGCGGATATGGATTTTAATGTAAGCATTATATACAAAAAGAATAATGTTTTGTCGAAACAGTTTATGAGTGTGGCAAAAAAGATAGAGCTATCAACCTGAGGTTGATAGCTCTTCACTTTTAATTTATTCATTATTCCTCCCGTTAATACTATAATTTATTTACTGTATTTATTATCAAATTGACAAATAAAGACCAAATTGTTTGTCATTGTTTTTAAGCGAGTCATGTGGTGAGCTTGCTTAAAATATTTGTTGATAGGAGGACGAAATGAAAGGAAAATTTTTTAAAAAGACGTTGACAATCGTATTTGCCGCAGCAATGCTTCTTGCGACACTTGCGGGATGCGGCGGTGAAAAAGGAGAGTCGGGTGCACAGGCTGAAAGCAAGGGAACGATTATGTGGCTTTCAAACCTTACATCCGGAATTAACTACGAAACAAACAAAAACTGGGCCGAAGCAATTTGCAAAGAGTTGGGATACGAACTCAAAATTGTTTACGGAGATATGTTTAAC
The DNA here is from genome assembly GCA_902783445.1 of uncultured Lachnospiraceae bacterium. Taxonomy (GTDB): domain Bacteria; phylum Bacillota; class Clostridia; order Lachnospirales; family Lachnospiraceae; genus RUG12871. The sequence continues at coordinate 1,522 of CACZQX010000120.1, read as the reverse complement.
GATCCGGACGGTAACCTTCAGGCAGTTAAAAACGGCATGACAAAAGATGTTGTCGGTATTATTTCAAGCCAAGACGGCGGTATCGGAGCAATCATGAAAGAATATCCGGATCTTTATGTAGCGGGCTTTGGCACGGATATGAATTCGGTATACAGTGATAATCCGCAGTTTGCCGTAAATGCAGACGTTTTGAACAACGATAAATGGTTGGGCACGATTGCCGACGGACATATAAACGGTAAAGACCTTGCCAAAGAAGATTTCGATTATGTTAAAGCTCAGGGTTGGACAAAAATCGGAGTTATAACATTCCCGGGATATGCTTATCCAAACCTTGAAGAGGCATCAAATGAAATTCAGTCTCTTTGCGCCGAAGCAGGCATTGAAATTGTAGGCGGTGTAACAACATTGCAGTTCCAGCCTTTGGAAGAAAGCTATTTTCAGGAAGCCGGTCGCGATAAACTTGACGGCATAGTTGCACTTTGTGCAGGTACACAATTTGTTTATCCTACAATGCAGCAGGCTGTTGCTGATGGACTTTGCTCGGCTGATACAAAACTCGTAACAGGTGGTTTTGATGACGACCAGTCCATTATCAGCGATATCGGTGGAGATGGAACAATCCAATACATTAGCTTCTCACCTGCCGAAAACATTGCATATGCTTTAATTCTTTTGGATAATGCAATTAACGCATGTCAGTATCCGGACTTTAAGCCTGAGCGCTTTGAATCTGTAGCATATGTAATAGACAGCAAAGAAGATATTGACAACGTAATGTCAAAATCCATGGCAGGAACAGCGGATGTTTCACTTTCGCAGATGTCACTTGATGATGTTAAAAACTTGTGCGTAAGATTCAATCCGGATGCCACACATGCAGATCTTATGAGCTTCTTCTTGTCAGATCAGCTTACTACAGATGCGTTGAAATCAAGATAAAAGACTAAACCATAACAAGTTTGAGTTTGATTATTGACCTTAAAGCTTTTATTTGAAATAATTAAATAAAAAACGTGTTATATGGAGTGACAGTATGAGTAATTTTTACAGAACAATTAAACTTGAAGATGATATTTACAGGATTACAAGTGCCGAAAACGTATTTATCGAACTTATTGTAGGCAAGGATAAAGCAATGCTTATAGATACGGGATACGGTTTTGGCGATCTTAAAAAAACGGTTAGGGAGATAACCGATAAGCCTCTCATAATTTTCAACACGCATGGTCATGTGGACCATGTGTGTGGAAATTTCAGATTTGAAGAGCCGGCTTATATATCAAAAGAAGATATGCCTTTGGCCTTGGAACATACAAGCAAAGAGCAAAGAACTTCCGCCGCTGAAGATGCCAAAGAAGTAATAGATTACGGAACCGGCAGAAAAATAAGCGGTTTACCCGATGACTTTAATCGGGAAGAATATATAAATGCCCCGGCGGGAGACTATATTGAAACTAAAGATGGTGAAATTTTTGACATCGGCGGTTACACTTTTGAAGTTGTAGCCACTCCGGGTCAT